>JBKJKL010000276.1:0-2936 GCA_046597485.1 Chthoniobacterales bacterium | reverse complement strand
CCGCTTCACCGGTGCCGCCGAGTTGCTCGTCGAACGTCTTGAAGACGTTCTCGCCCTTTGTCAGCCGATAGGAGATCACGCGCGGGCCGACATCAAGCGTGATGATCGCTTCGGCGTGCTCGTTCGCGAGGCGAAGGTTTTTCGCCCAGCCGCGAAAGCTGACGCGGTCAATTGTCATCGATTAGGAGTGCACCGCGACGGAGCACGGCCGTCCCGGCTGTGCGGAAAACAGGCGTCTCGGCAGCCGCACACCCGGGACGGACTGTGCTTCGTTGGTGCGCGATCCGCCCATCTCCCGGAACAACGACATCAGGCCGCAGCGGATGCGAGCCTCCGCTGGCGATCGAGGTAGACTTTGCAGATGCCTTTCATCCTGGTGAGGATGTAATAGGTCGTTTGGCTGCGCACTCGGACCAGTTCCGCGCCGACGATGCGGGTCACGAAATCGCTCGGGAGATCGAGCACTTCCTGCGGCGTCGCGCCGTCGAGGCCTTTGCACAAAATGGCGGCCATCGCGCGCGTCAGCGTCTGGACTTCGGCGCCGAGCGTCATGCGGAAGTGCGCTTGGCCCTCGTCATCGACCTGCAAATAAACGCCCACGGTGTCGGCGCATTCCTCATCCTTCCGGATGTCCTCGAGCTGGAACGCTTCGCCCTCACGCGGCTCCTGTTTCTTCGCGCTGTCGGCGTAGGAGACGAGCGTCTCGCGCCGCTCCACTTCGGGGAGGGCCTCGAAGAGGTTGATAATTTTGTCGAGCTTGGGCGGATACATGGCGGGGAGAAATTAGCGCGCCGCGGCCAGCTCCGCTACCAGCGGGAAGTGATCGGAAGCAATCCGCGCCAGCGCGGTGCGATGCGCGGCCACGCTGAGCGGCTGGAGCGCGCCGCGGGCAAAGATGTGATCGACCGCGATGACCGGCAGCCGGGTGGGGAAGGTGCGATGGCGGCGCGGGACGCCGAGTTCCACGCGCAGGTCGCGCAGCGACTGGCGCAGCAGACGCAACGAGGGCGAGCCGGGCAGGCTGTTGAAATCGCCGAGGAGAATCGCGGCCTCCGCGCTCTGCATTTCCTGCACGAGCAGCTGCGCCTGGAGGAAGCGCTCCGCGCGGCCAAGCCCGAAGTGCGTGTTGATAATGCTGACCGGGCCGAGCGGCGTCACGGTCTCGACCCAGATCGCGATCCGCGTCTCACGGCAATACCAACTCCCGTTACCGGGCAGATCGATCGCGCGTCGGAAAGTGAGCGGAAAGCGGCTGATGATCGCGTTGCCGTATTGCTCGTCGCCCTGCCGCATCGCGGGATGAAAAACAAAATGCCAGCCGAGCTGCTGCGCGATGAGCGCGGCCTGGTCGACGCGCGCGGAACGGGAGCGGTGCGTGTCGAGTTCCTGCAAGCCGACGACATCGGCCGACATGCTCGCGATCACTTCCGCGATGCGCGCCTCCGAGCGCTGCCGGTCGATCCCGACGCAGCCGTGCACGTTGTAGGTAGCGACGCGCAGCGTCTCGCTCATCGTCGCTAAAGTTGGGAACGAATCATCACGCCGAGCCGCCCGCGCACTTTCTCTTTGAAGGGGCGCTCGTGCCATTCCGCGAGCGTGATCTCGCGCGCGCGGCGTTTGTCTTCCTCGAAGATCGCGATGTGCGCGCGGACAAAATCCTCGTCGAGGACGTTCAGGTTTGCCTCTTCGTTGAGTGAGAGGGAGCGGTTGTCGAGGTTGGCGGAGCCGACGCAGGCCCAGCAGTTATCGACCAGGAAATATTTGCAGTGATAGCGCGCCGGCTGGTACTCGAAAAAGCGCGCGCCCGCTTTCAGGAGCGGTTTCCAGCGCGCCTTGCCCGTGGCGCGGACGAGCTGCGCATCCGTGTCTGGGCCGGGGTTAATGATCTCGACTTTCACGCCGCGTTCGAGCGCCTCGATCAAGGTCTGCCGGCAAAGATTGTCCGGGATGAAGTAGGCGTTCGCGATCCGGATCGTCTCCCGCGCGGCGGCGATTGAGATGAGCAGGACGAGGCGCGCGCTGTCCGAGCCTTCGCCGGCGCTGCTCTTGAAGACCTGGCACTTGTCGTCGCCCGCATGGCGTTCCTTCGGAAAGTAATCGTCGCCGTGCAGCAGGGTGGCGCGCGTTTGGATCCAGTTATCCATGAAGGCCTGCTGCAGCTGCGCCACGACTGGGCCTTCGACGCGGTAATGCATATCGCGCCAGCGCCCATGCGTTTCACCGTCGCCGGTCCAGTCGTCCGAGATGCCGACGCCGCCGATGAAGCCGATGCTGCCATCGACCACCAGCAGTTTGCGATGGGTGCGGAAGTTTACCTCCACTTGCATGAAGCGGAAAATTTCCAGTTCGACCGGCGACTCGCGGATGAGCTGCATCGAGTGATCGCGCAAGCCGTCGCAGCCGAACGCATCCTGGAGAAAATGCACCTTCACGCCGGCACGCGCCCGCTCGGTCAACGCCTCGGCAAAGGCCCGCGCGATCTCGCCTTCGTGCCAAAGGAAATTCTCGAAGGTGATGGTGCGCTGGGCGCCGCGGATCGCCTCCAGCATGGCCGGGAAAATCTGGTCGCCGTTGCAGAGCATGGTGACCTTGTTGCCGGCGAGAAGTGGTGGGCCGAGGAGCTGCCCGATGGTGCGCTTAAACTCGTCGTCGCCCACGTGGTAATTCGTCGTGATCTTGTGCCGAACCTTTTTTTCTTCCGGAAAAAAATTCCGAGAGATGAAGACGGAGAGAAAGCTCGAGACCGCAGCAACACCTAGAATGATCGGCCAGTTCGGTTCCTCTTTTCGGCGGACGAGCTTCATGCCCTTGAATCGCATATCGCACCGCTCGTGCATCCAATGATCGCCCGGCAGGGATGCTTTCCGCTTCGTGCTCGACCGCTCGCGCCGATCTGCTTCACTTCCGTGGCGTGAACCTCACGCACTATCTTTTCG
>JBKJKL010000211.1:0-2820 GCA_046597485.1 Chthoniobacterales bacterium | reverse complement strand
GCTGTAAGGCGACTGCGCTTTGCGCAAAAAGGCGACGTTCTCCGCCGCAGAGTTCAAACAGCCGAAACGCATTCCTGCCATCCCGTATGCTTTGGAAAATGTGCGGCTGACAAAGAGATTTGGGAACTCGTTTCGGAGCCCGAGCGCGGTCGTGCCGAAGAATTCGAAATAGGCCTCGTCGATCAAGACCGCGGCCTGTGGCGCGCGAACGAGAACTTCGCGAAGCGCCTCGAGGCCGACGGCGGTTCCGGTCGGGTTGTTTGGGTTCGAAATCAAAACGGCCTTCGTCTCCGGCTGGAGCGCGGCAAGCAATTCCTCCTGCGGAAAAGCGAGCGTCCCGGCGCGATAATCGAGCGTCGTGATCCGCGCGCCGGCCAGTTCCGCATAGAAGCGATACATCGCGTAGGAGGGCTGGAGGATGATCACCTCCTCGCCGTCATCGACGAAGGTGTTGAGCAAGACTTGGATCGCCTCGTCGGTGCCGTTGGTCAGGAGGAGTTCGTTCTCCGCGATGCCGAAATGTTTCGCGAGCCGCGCCCGCGCTTCGACATAATCCGGGTAAACCGCGAGCCGCTCCGCGCTGATCCGCTCGCGCAAAAAAGCGGCGACTGCGGGCGAGCAGCCTTCGGTGTTCTCATTGAAATCGAGCCGCAATTTGTCGCCGCGACCGGCCGTCGGCGGCGTGTAGGGCGCCATCTCGCGCACCGCGCGGCGCGGCTGGAGTGCGTTATCCATTCAGCCGCACCTCCACGGAACGCGCATGCGCCTCGAGCCCCTCGGCCCGGGCCAAGGTCGTGATGGCGGGCGCGAGCTGGCGCAGCGCATCGGCCGTCAGTTGCTGAGTCGAGATCACCTTCACAAAATCGGAAACCGCGAGGCCGCCGCGCATCCGGGCGGCGGCGTTTGTCGGCAGAACGTGATTCGGGCCGCTCGCGTAATCCCCGGCCGCTTCCGGGCTCATCGGTCCGAGGAAAACGCTGCCCGCGCTCCGCACTTGGTCGAGCAGGCTCTCATTGAGCAGGCTGAGATGCTCGGGCGCGTATTGGTTGCTCCAATCAAGCGCGGCCGAGGTGGAATCGAAGACGATGATCGCGCTATTCTGCGCGAGCGCCTCACGCGCAATGACCGCCGTCGGCAGCGTCGCGAGTTGCCGATCGATCTCCTTGGCCACGGCTTCAGCAAGCGAGCGTGAAGTGGTGAGAAAGATGGCCGCGGAATCGGTGTCGTGTTCCGACTGCGCCAGCATGTCGGCGGCGAGGAAGGATGGGTTGCCTTCATCGGCAATGATCACGATCTCCGTCGGGCCGGCGACGAAATCGATCCCTACTTCGCCCGCAAGGAGCTTCTTCGCGGCGGCGACGTAAATGTTACCCGGACCGACGATGCGCTCGGCGCGGGGGACGGTTTCCGTTCCATAGGCAAACGCCGCGATCGCGTGCGCGCCGCCTAACAAGTAAACGCTCGTCCCGCCGAGCAGCCCTGCGGCCGCGAAGATGGACGGCGACGGCTTCGGCGTGGTCACGCAAATATTTGGAACGCCGGCGACCTGCGCCGGGATGACCGTCATGAGGAGCGTGGAGATGAGCGGGTAGCTGCCGCCGGGGATGTAGGCCGCGACCGTCTCGAGCGGGCGCACGATCTGACCCACGCGCAGCCCGGGCGCCGTCTCGCGTTGGAAGGGTTCGGTGCGTTGCAGTTCTGCGAAGGCGCGGATGTTCGCAGAAGCCGTTTCAATCGCGCTGCGTAACGCGGCCGGAACCGCGTCGACCGCCTGTTCAATCTCTTCCGCGCCGACGCGCGACGTCGTTCGGTCGAAGCCGTCGAACGTGCGCGCGTACTTGAGCACGGCCGCGTCACCGCGTTCCCGCACCGCTTCAAGAATCGGCCGCACCACGGCCTCCGCCTCCGCGAAACGCGCGCTCTTCCGCGCCAGGAGCGCGCCGCTTTCCTTCGCTTCGAGGATCCGAATCACAGGACGATTTTGTTGAGCGGATACTCCACGATCCCGGTCGCGCCCGCTTCCTTCAGGCGCGGGAGGATAGCGCGGACGGTCGTTTCATCGAGCACGGTATTGACCGCGACCCAGGACTCGTCGCTCAACTGCGAAATGGTCGGCTTCTGCAGCGCAGGCAGGATCCCGATGATGGTCGCAAGCGCGGCGCGCGGAACATTCAGCATTAAGCCGACTTTGCCGAGCGCGTTGATCGCGCCTTCGAGGAGCATCTTCACGTCGGCGAGCTTGCGGCGTTTCCACTCATCGGCGAGCGCGGTGCGATTTGCGATCATCTGGGTGTTCGATTCGAGCACCGTCTCCACGATGCGGAGGTTGTTCGCGCGCAGGGAGGAACCGGTTTCCGTGACCTCGACGATCGCGTCGGCGAGCACGGGCGGTTTCACCTCGGTCGCGCCCCAGCTGAACTCGACCTTCGCGGTTACGCCGTTGCGCGCGAGATAGCGCTTCGTCGTCTCGACCAATTCGGTCGCGATGATCTTGCCTTCCAAGTCGCGCACCGACTGGATGGTCGAGCTTTCCGGCACGGCGAGGACCCAGCGGACCTTGCCGAAGCTTTGCTTCGCGTAGATCAGGTCCGCGATCGGCTCCACCTGCGCACCGCTCTCCGCAATCCAATCGAGCCCGGTGAGGCCGGCATCGAGGATGCCATCCTCGACATAGCGCGCCATTTCCTGCGCGCGGATGAGCATGCACTCGATCTCCGGATCGTCGATCGCAGGAAAGTAAGAGCGCGTGCTGACGGTGATGTTGAAGCCGGCTTTGCGGAAGAGCTCGATCGTCGCGCGCTCCAGGCTGCCCTTTGGAAT
>JBKJKL010000098.1:0-6084 GCA_046597485.1 Chthoniobacterales bacterium | reverse complement strand
CCGCCGCGCACCGCCGACACGCAGAAGTGCATCCGCGCTGGTGGCAAGCATAACGACCTCGATGACGACTTCGCGCAATCCGAGAGACGGTGGGCGCCAATCACGGCATGGTGGAGGAGCCGCTCGATTTCGAACGAAAAATCATTGCCGCGCAGCGGCGGCCTAACGAGCGCTACTTCTTTTCCTCGTCGAGCTTCGCCTTCACCGCGAGTTCGATTTCCGCGTAGAGCGCCTGGTCGTTTTTCAGCACTTCCTTGGCCGCGTCTCGCCCCTGCGCGAGCTGCGCGCCTTTGTAGCTGAGCCAGGAGCCGCGCTTCTCGACGATCTGTTTCTCGAGCGCGAGATCGAGGAGTGAACCGGTCGTGGAAATGCCCTCGTTATACATGATGTCGAACTCGGCCTCGGTGAAGGGCGGCGCGAGTTTATTCTTCACGATTTTCACGCGGGTTCGATTGCCCGTGACCACGCCATCGGTCTGTTTGATCGCACCGATGCGGCGGATGTCCACGCGCACGCTGGCGTAAAATTTGAGCGCCTTGCCGCCGGGCGTAGTCTCGGGGTTGCCAAACATGACGCCGATTTTCTCGCGAATCTGATTCGTGAAAATGCAACAGGTCCGCGCCTTGGAAATGAGCGAGGTGAGCTTCCGCAATGCAGCACTCATGAGACGCGCCTGAGCGCCGACGGTGGAGTCGCCGATCTCGCCTTCGAGCTCTTGTTTCGTGACCAGGGCCGCGACGGAATCGAGCACGATGACGTCGAGCGCGTTCGAGCGGACAAGCGTCTCGACGATGCGAAGCGCTTCCTCGCCAGAGCTAGGCTGCGACACGAGCAGGTCGTCCATGTTCACGCCCAGCCGGCGCGCGTATTGAGGATCGAGCGCGTGCTCGACGTCGATGAACGCCGCCAAGCCGCCGCGCTTTTGCGCCTGCGCGATGACGGTGAGGGTGAGGGTGGTTTTACCGGACGACTCCGGCCCGTAGACCTCCACCACACGGCCGCGCGGGAACCCGCCCACGCCAAGAGCGCGGTCGATCAAAATATTACCGGTCGGGATAACTTCGATATCGACGATCTGCTCATCGCCGAGACGCATGATGGCGCCGTCACCGTAGTCCTTGGCGATCTGCTGGATGGCCAGCTCGAGGTTTTTGTTGCGGGCGGCGATGAGCTTGTCTTCGCCGGTTTTCTCGTCGGTTTTCGGAGGCATAAGGGAGTCTGACTAAATAGTTCGCTTTGGGTGGGAGTGCCAAGGAGAAAGCCGCCCGGCCGCACTTCTCCCGGCAAAAAGAATGGCCTGCGAGTCTCCTCCGCTCACAGCCTTACCCGCTGCGACTTTCTCCAAGCTTAGGAAATCGCGATCTTGCACGGTTTCAGCTCCAGCACGCCTTGTTCGCCGCCGGCGAACGTTGCCTCGCGCAGCGACGCGTCGTATCTCCTGACGGTGACGATTGACCCGATGGACGAGCGTTTCATGCGCGCTGCAATCGCGGAAGCGCGCAAAGGACTCGGGCAAACCAGTCCGAATCCGGCCGTCGGTGCCGTGCTTGCCCGGCGTGGCCGCGTCTTGGCGCGCGGTCACCATCGCGGCCCCGGAAAGCCGCACGCCGAGGTCGAGTGTCTGACCTCGTTCAAAAAAGATCTCCCCGTCGCTGCAACGCTCTATGTGACGCTAGAGCCCTGCTCGACGCTTGGCCGCACGCCACCCTGCACCAGTGCCCTGATCGAGGCAGGGGTCCGGCGCGTCGTCATCGGCAGCGTCGACGTGAATCCCGCGCACTCAGGTCGTGGCATTGAGCTTCTCCAGAAAGCCGGCCTCGAGGTTGTGACCGGTGTCATGGCCGACCAGTGCGCAGCGTTGAACGAGCCGTTCAACAAATGGATCCGTAGCGGGCGCCCCTTCGTGATCGCAAAATGTGGAATGACTCTCGACGGCCGCCTGACGCGTCCCGCGCAGGAGGAGCAAGCGATCACTGGCACAGCGGCGCGGGCGCATGCGAACCGTTTCCGTGCGCAAGTCGACGCGATCCTGATCGGAGCGGAAACCCTGCGAGCGGATAATCCACGGCTGACCGTGCGGACAATGCGTGGGGCGCGGCAGCCCTGGCGAGTGGTGCTGACGCGATCGCCACACCTGATCCCCGGCGCGGCGCATTTGTTTAGCGATCGGTATGCCGACCGAACGCTGGTTTTCGATGGCAGCCAGTCGCTCGAAGAAGTGCTGGCGGCGCTCGGGCAGCGTGAGATCACCAGCGTCCTACTCGAGGGCGGTGGAGAAATCCTGAGCCAGGCGCTCGATGCTCGCCTGATCGACAAGGTGCATCTTTACTGCGCTCCCCTCTTCGCTGGCGGCCCGGTCCTGGCCTTCGGCGGCCGCGGCGCGGGGGAGACGAGCGAGGCCCTTCGTCTGCGCGATGTCCGCTATCAGCGGATCGGGAGCGACCTCTTCATTGAAGCAACGGCGGCCTATGAAACGTAAAATCCGAATAAACTCGCGGAGCCGTCCGTCTCAAGTTCAGTTCAACACCAAAGACAATAGGAGGTCACATCAGATGAGCTGGAAAAAACTTCTCTTAATCGCAGCGGTCGCAGCTGCTTCCGCACTTGGATCCGCACCTCGCTCGCAAGCGGGCGTGCATGTGGGCATCGGATTCGGAGTCCCGGTGGGCTACGGGTATGGATACGGCGGCGGAGGGTATGGCGGCGGTTATGGTTGCAACTACGGCGGCTATGGCGGCAGCTACGGAAGCGGGTATGGCGGTGGCTACGGCGGCGGGTATGGAGGGTACGGGCAGGCGGCCTACAATCCCTACGGATACGGCTATGGCCGGTCATATTACGAGCCAAGCTATGTGCGGGTTGTGGTGCGGCCGCATTACCACTGGCGGCACGGGCATCGGTATCAGTGCAACGCGCGTCACCGCAACTGGCGGTAAGCTTTCGCCGGAAGCATTTGCACAAAGGCTGGCTGGATTCGTCCGGCCAGCCTTTTGTTTTCCTAACGGGCGAGCTGAATAGGAACCGCAGAAGCTCCGCTAAACTTCCGCAGCGTCGAGGAAGCCTTCGAGCTGACGAATACGCGTTGGATGGCGCATCTTGCGCAACGCCTTCGCCTCGATCTGGCGGATGCGTTCGCGCGTGACGCGGAACTGCCGGCCCACTTCCTCGAGAGTGCGGCTGTAGCCGTCCACGAGGCCGAAACGCTGCTCCAGCACCTGCCGCTCGCGCTCTGTCAGCGTCTCAAGCACATCCTTAATCTTCTCCTTCAGGAGAACGATCGCGGTCATGTCGCTCGGGTTTTCGGCGCCCTTATCCTCGATGAAATCGCCAAAGTTGGTTTCTTCGCTTTCACCCACCGGAGCCTGGAGCGAGATCGGCTGCTGCGCCATTTTCAAAACGGCGCGCACGCGATCCACCGGGAGCAAAATCTCCTCCGCCACTTCCTCGGGCGAGGGCTCGCGACCGTATTCCTGCACGAGTTGCTTCTGCACGCGCATCAGTTTGTTGATCGTCTCGATCATGTGCACCGGGATGCGAATGGTGCGCGCCTGGTCGGCGATGGAACGGGTGATCGCCTGCCGGATCCACCATGTGGCATAGGTCGAAAATTTGTAGCCGCGGCGATACTCAAATTTCTCGACCGCCTTCATCAGGCCCATGTTGCCTTCCTGGATGAGGTCGAGGAACGAGAGGCCGCGGTTGGTATACTTTTTCGCGATCGAAATTACGAGCCGCAGATTGGCCTCGACCATTTCGGTCTTGGCCTTCAGAGCTTTTTTCAGCCAGCTCTTCAGCTCCTGGTATTCCTTGGTGTATTCCTCGAGCGACAACCAAAGCGACGTCTCGAGTTCGCGCGCCTTCTGGCCCGTCGGCGACTTCGCCCCATGGTCCGCGCGAGGGTGCTTCGCGATCTCCGCCTGGATATTCGTCAGGGCGAGAAATTTCTCGTCCGCCAGGTTCACGAATTCCTCCGTCACCTTCTGCTTAAAATAGAATTTCGGGTAAAGCTTCTGCAGCGTCGCGGACGACTTCTGGAACGCCTTCAGCTTTTTCGGATCGACGCGCGATGAAGTGATCGACTGCGCATACTGCCCGGTAACGGTGTTGCGCAGGCTATCGACCTGTTTGCAGAGGCGCGGCAACATTTTCATGTAGCGCTCGCGGCTCTCGATTTTCTTGTCGAGGATTACGCGGTCGAAGCGCTCGCCGCCTTCGGCCAGCTTCTTCGCGAGGTCGAGGTGCGCCTGGGCGATGAAGCCGAAGCGATTGACCAACCGCTGCACCATATCTTCCGCTTCTTCGATCCGCTTGGAAATTTCCACTTCCTGCTCGCGGGTCAGCAGCGGGACTTGACCCATCTGCTTGAGATACATCCGAACCGGGTCGTCCAAGATGTCGAGCTTTGCCTCGGGCTTCTCCTCCTCTTCCTCCTCATTGTCTTTCTTGCCGTCTTTATAACGGTCGACCTCAGAGGCTTCGATGATGTCGATCTCAAGCCGGCGCAGGCGCGTCAGAATGGCGTCGAGTTCCTCCGCATCCGTCACAGCCGCGGGCAGCGCTTCGTTCAGGTCATCGAAGGTCAGGTAACCCTGCTCCTTCGCGAGCTTGATCAGCTCCCGAATGCGCTCCTGCGTGTCGCCGGCGATCCGCTCGGGCGAATCACTCGCGGTGATTGGGTTCTCGGCAATCATGGGCGCAGAGCTTTGCTTTTTCGCCGGCTTCGTTTTGGCAACTGTCGGGGTGCGCGGCTTCGATGCCTTCGCCACCGTTTTACGGCGCGCGCCGTTTCGGCTTTGCGCTTTCGACTTCGGCGCCGCCGGACGCGACTTCGCCTTGACCTTCGCTTTCTTCGTCACGGCGCGAGCCGGGGCGGTGCGTTTCTTCTGAGTGGCCAAGGGTTTTGAGGTTTGCTCTGAGCTGTATTTCGCGCCGCCCCCTCAGCAATAGCTAATTGAGCACCCGGGCAGCCGAAGGAGCGGAAAGCTGATCTAGCTGCGATTTCAGGTCAACAACTTGTTTCTGTAGCGTGGTCATTTCACCGGCGCTGAGCTGCGGGATCTTCATTCGACCCTCCGCGATCTGCAGCTGGCGGCGCAACGCGGCCTGCCGAAGACCATTCCACCAGTCGCGCGCCACGGCCGCGGCGTTGGGCGGAATGCGTTGCAAAAGCCAGCCCGAGACGAGCCGTTCTTCCCCCGGCGCGAGCCCGGCCATGAAGACATTGAGCGAGGCAGCATCGTCCGGCCGCACGTCCGCTTCGAGGATACGGACGAGCAAATCGGAATCGGGAGTCTGCGATAACACTTCACGCCAGTCTTCTTCCAGTAGCACTCGACGTGCCTCCGCGTCGCGCAGGGCCAGCAGGCAAAGGAGCGCGATGTCGTGCCGCGGCGGGGTGGCGGGCGGCGCGGCTTTGCGATCGGGGTCGCTCATGTAATTCCGATCGCGCTGCGGCTTGCTCAGCAGCGTCTCGAATTCCCGCGCCGGCACGCCGATCCGCGCTGTCACCTTGCTCGCCACTTCGCTCCGCATCATCGGGTCGTGCACTTTCGCCACGGTCTCCGCGAGCTTGCGCGCGAGCTGCAGCTTCGCGCTCATCGAGGAGAGATCGGTCGCGGCCGCTTCGCGATCGATCCAGTAATCGAAGAACTCGCGCGCCTGCTGGATGCGCTCATCGAACGCCGCCTTCCCTTTCTTCCGCACGATCGAATCCGGATCCTCGCCCGCCGGCATCTCCGCGATGCGCACCATCAGATCGTTCGCGAGGAGCGACTCGAGCGATCGCTCGGCCGCTTTTTGCCCGGCCGCATCGGCGTCGAAACAAAGCACCACTTCCGCGACAAACCGCTTCAGGATGCGCGCCTGCTGCTCGGTGAAAGCCGTCCCCTGCGGCGCAACCACATTGCAAATGCCGGCCTCGAAAAGCGTGATCAAATCCAGCTGCCCTTCGCAAACAATCGCCGAGTTCGCCTCGATCAACGGCCGCTTCGTTTTGTGCAGGCCGAAGAGAATCGCGCCCTTGCGGAAGAGCGGCGTCTCCGGCGAATTCAGATACTTCGCGGCTTCGTGCTCGCTCGTCAGGAC
>JBKJKL010000054.1:0-3566 GCA_046597485.1 Chthoniobacterales bacterium | reverse complement strand
ACTTCTTCGACGACGCCTATCGCGCCGAAAATTTCGCGCATCAGCCAGATGTCGGCATCCGTCCCGCGCGCGCCACGCGCCACCGCAGTCGCGGCGCGACAAACAGTGGAGGGCGTGTTCGTCATGGCCCGGAGGAACCGCGCGGGCGCTGCTTCCTCCAGGCTGGAAACTCGAATGCCGGCCGCGAGAGAGACGACCAGTTTATCTTCGAGCTGAGCGGCAAGCTCGCGCAGGACCGGCAGGACCACGCCCGGTTTTACTCCGAGGAAGATAACCTTGGCCGCATCGACGACTTCCGCGTTCACCGCGGTGACACGGATGCCGGTTTCGCCTGCGAGTTTCGTCCGCAATTCTTCTGCCGGCTCCGCCGCGATGATCTCGTGCGGCTGGCAAAAGCCGGCGCGAAGCAGGCCGCGGATGACCGAGCCTGCCAGTCTACCTGCGCCGATGAAGCCGAGTGCCGTTTGAGTCTCCATGGGAATGCGGGCACGTTAGCCGATGGTAAGCAGCGCTGTAAACTTCGCTCCCACGCGGAGCGCGACGCCCGACCTCGCGGCCGAGATTGCGGAGCTGAAGAAGACGCGGAACGCCGTCATCCTCGCGCACAATTACCAAGTCGCGGAGATCCAGGAGGTGGCGGATTTCGTGGGCGACTCGTTAGGCCTGAGTTACAAGGCGGCGGAAACGGAGGCCGATGTCATCCTTTTTTGCGGCGTCCATTTCATGGCCGAGACGGCGAAGATTATCAACCCGTCGAAGCGCGTCCTCTTGCCTGACTTGGACGCGGGCTGCTCGCTCTCGCAATCCTGTCCGCCGGACAAACTGGAGGCCTTCCTCCAACTGCACGCGGACAAGAACTACTACGTCATCGCCTACATCAATTGCAGCGCCGGGGTGAAGGCGCTCTCCGATTGCATCTGCACGAGCGGTAATGCGGATCGGATCGTGAACGCCGCGCCCGCCGGTCGAAACATTCTCTTCGTCCCCGATCAAAACCTCGGCGCGTGGGTGACGGAGCGGACCGGCCGCAAGATGGACCTGTGGCAGGGGAACTGTTACGTGCACGTCGAGTTCACCGCGCGCAGCATCGGCCGGATTCGCGAGGAATATCCAGACGCTCCGGTGGTGGCGCATCCCGAGTGCACCTACGCGGTGCGGATGCTGGCGGATGAAGTCTGCTCGACCGAAAAGATGGTCACCTTCTGCCGCGAAACGCCGGCGCAGGAGGTCATCGTCGTGACGGAGGAGGGGATGCTGCATCGGTTGCGGCGCGAGATTCCAGGGAAGAATTTCATTCCCGGTCCGACGGATAACTGCTTCTGCGGCGAGTGCCGTTATATGAAAATGAACACGCTTGAGAAAGCGCGCGACGCGCTGCTGAAGATGTCGCCCGAGATCACGCTCCCCGAGCCGCTGCGGCAACGCGCAGAGGTGCCGATCCTGCGCATGCTCGAGCTCAGCCGCTAGCGCCCGCGAGCGCGCAGGGGCAATTATGTTTGTCTTTACGACGCGGCTTCCTACTTTCTGCCGCGATGCGCCGCCCCTCTCCATGGCTGATGCTGGTCGTGCTCCTGACCGGCCTGCTCATCCTGCGCGAACCGCGGCTGAGCGCGGTGGACGATGCGTTCCTGCGCTGGCTGCTGGCGCATTCCTCCTCGGGTGAGGGGAAGCCGGTGCCGTTGACCGTGGTCGAGATCTCGCGCGAATCGTTCAGCGACCCGGGCGCGATGGCGGAGAACAGCGTGCACGGGGCGGGTCATCCGGCCGTGATCTCGCCGCTCGAGTTCGCGCTCTTTCTCCAATCGGTGCTCGATTTCGAACCGAACGTGATCGCGTTTGAAAACATCCTGAAGTGGCGCGAGCGCGACAAGGACCAGGAGCAAATCTTCCTCGATCAGGCGATGCGGGTGCCGAAGCTCCTGCTCGCCTCGGAGTTGAGTGCGACGGCCGATCCCGATGCGCCATGGGGCGACATCCGCGGTTTTGCGCAGGTGACGGGGAAACGCGGCGAGCTGGCGGCGTTCACCGGTATCGCGCGACAGCCGGACGAAGATCTCCGGCTGATCTCGACGCAGGGCTTCGTGAATGTCCCCGAAGATCCGCAAACGCTCCGCGTGCCGCTTCTCTTCCTCTATCGCGGCGAAGTGATCCCGTCCTTCGCGCTGCAAGCGCTCATGCTGTGGCTGCGCGTGTCACCTTCGGAGGTGAAGGTGGAGTTGGGCTCGCACATCCTCCTGCCGGATAATCGCCGCATTCCGATCGCGGCGGATGGCACGATGCTGGTGGACCCAAATAGCGCGAAGCAGGCGCGGCGTATTTCTTTGAATGAATTGCTCCTCGGGGCGCAGCAGCGCGATAATGGGAAGGCGGACGAGCAGCCGCTGGCGAACTTGAAGGAGCAGATCATCCTGGCGCGCACGCCGGAGAATCCTCTGTCGCCACCGGACATCTTTGCGGCCACCATCGCGACCGTGCAGGGTGGCACTTACTTGCACCGCGTCTCGCACATTTTCGATGTCATCGTGCTGGTCTTGATCGCGGCCGGCATCACGACTTTTCACCGATTCGGACGCGTCGATCTCGTCCTCTTCGGGATCGCCTTCACTGCGGCGTATTGTCTGCTCGCGCTCGGCTGCATCTCGAAGTTTCATCTCTGGCTGCCGGCGCTGCTGCCGATCGCAGCCGTCTGGGTCGCGATCGTGCTCTCCTTCTTCCTGCGCAGCCAAGCGCAGGTGGCGAGCGAGGCCGCGATCCCGCCGGCCATCGCCTAACGAGTCCTCCGCGTGAAGTTCATTAATCTAACGCGGCAGGTCGAGATCGGGTCGAACTGCTACTACCTCGAGATCGCGGGCGAGCGGCTCATTCTCGACTGTGGGATGCACCCGAAGGTCGAGGGCGAGGGTGCGCTGCCGAACTTTGCCGTGCTCGGCGATCGCGAGGTCGACGCCATCATCATCTCGCACTCGCACCAGGATCACATCGGCACGCTGCCGGTGCTGATGAAGCGGCAACCGAAGGCGCGCGTCTTTATGACGGAAGCGACGGCCGAGATTGGCGAAACGCTCATGCACAACTCGGTCAACGTCATGACCCGGCAACGCGAGGAGCTTGGCACCACGCTCTACCCGCTCTTCACTCATCGCGAAGCGAACGTCGCGGTCGACACCTGGCGCTCCTGTCGGTTCAAGCAGCCGATCACGCTCACCGGCCGGCGGGTCGGCGGCCGCGCGGCGGAGGGCGTGACCTTTGAGTTCCTCGATGCCGGCCACGTGCAGGGCTCGGCCGGCGTTGTCTTGCGCGGCGAGGGCCGGACCATCTTCTACACCGGCGACGTGAACTTCCACGACCAGACAATCGCGAAGGGCGCAGTCTCCCCGGAGAGCGGCGTGGATGTCCTGATCATGGAGACAACGCGGGGCGACAACGCCACGCCGGAAACCTTCACACGCGCGGCAGAGGAAGCGCGTCTTGCGGAGGCGATCATGCGCGTCTTTGATCGCGGCGGCTGCGTGCTCATGCCAGTCTTTGCTCTCGGCAAAACGCAGGAAGCGCTCGCCATGTTGCAT
>JBKJKL010000017.1:0-2903 GCA_046597485.1 Chthoniobacterales bacterium | reverse complement strand
CTCACACCGTTGGCGTGCCGGCTCGCGCGCAGGGCGAGGATGGTCATGCTGAAAGGATCTTCCGGGTTCACCCGCGTCTGCCCGAAGCTGAAGAGCTCGTCAAAAGGCAGCCCGAGTTCCTTCGCGAAATCGCCGAAGTAGCGGCGCATCATCTCGCGCGGGAAAGCGTCGTTCCCGGCCGGGACCGGCGTGTGGGTAGTGAAAATATTGGCCGCGGCCACGAGCTGAAGCGCGGCGTAAAAGTCGAGCCCCTGCGCGCGAAGCTGCCGGATGCGCTCGAGCGCGAGGAAGGCCGAGTGGCCTTCGTTCATGTGGAAAACGTGCGCGTCGATCCCAAGGAGGTTGAGCGCGCGCGCGCCGCCGATGCCGAGGATCATCTCCTGCCGCATCCGCATCTCGAGATCACCGCCGTAGAGCTCCGCCGTTATCAGCCGGTCCTCGGGCGAGTTCTCCGCCACGTCGGTGTCGAGGAGGTAAAGATTGATCCGGCCAACATGCAGCTCCCAGATTTTTGCCAGCACATCGCGGTCGAGGATGCGGACGGAAACGAGGACGCGCGCGTTCTCCCGTCGCACTTCGCGGATCGGGAGATGATGGAAGTTTTGGTTCAGGCTGACCGCATCCTGCACGCCCGCGCGATCGATCTGCTGCTTGAAATAGCCGTGCCGGTAAAGGAGGCCGACGGCGACGAAGTTCAGGTCGAGATCGCTGGCCGATTTACAATGGTCACCGGCCAGAATGCCGAGACCACCGGAGTAATTCGGGATCGATTCGTGAAAGCCGAACTCCGCCGAGAAGTAGGCGACCTTATGCTTGATCGCGCTGCCCGCGC
Organism: Chthoniobacterales bacterium; assembly: GCA_046597485.1. Classification (GTDB taxonomy): domain Bacteria; phylum Verrucomicrobiota; class Verrucomicrobiia; order Chthoniobacterales; family UBA10450; genus JACCTI01. Next base: position 2,071 of record JBKJKL010000017.1, on the reverse strand, counting down.
CGGTCTTGCCGTAGGTATCCGCTCGAGAGAGATACTTCTTAAAAGACTCGTGGACTTGCGTCAGCTCGCGCAGGAAATCCTCGTCCTTTGAGACCTCGACCAGCCGCGCCTGCCGCGAGAGCTGCAGCATCCGGACGGGATTGTGGTTCGTCCGCGTCCAGAGTTCCGGATCGAGATGACGGAAAAGGCGACGCGCGGAAGGTTCCCAAGTCCACCAGACGTTAAAGACCATCTCGCGCAGCGGCTCGAGCGCGGCCGGCAAAGTGGGGACGACGTTGTAAGTAAGAAACTGCGGCATCTTCAAGGGAGCGCTTTTTAGCGGCGCGAGCGCGTGATCATGTCAGGAAAATGCTCAGCAGCAAGCGTTCCGTCCAGCCCCCGGGCCGGCCATTGCCCTCCCCCGCCATCGCGCTGATCGTCCGCCGATGAACGACTTCGAGCGGCCGCGCCTTCGCACCGAGGTGCAGGTCATGTTCTTCGATACCGACGCCGCCGCCGTCGTGCATAACATTGCCTACCTCCGTTTCATCGAAGTCGCGCGCACGCTCCTCGCGGAGCAGCTCGGCCTCCAGCTCGTCCAGCTGGGCGAGGAAAAGAAATATCCCGTGGTCGTGCGGACAGAGATTGATTACCGCCGCGCCGCTGTCCTGGGCGACCGGCTGGTCGTGGAGGGCTGGCTCGATCGGGTCGACCGCGTCCGGTTTTGGTGCGGGTTCCGCGTCACTCGGCCGGCGGACGAGGCGCTGATCGCGGAGTGTCGCCAGAGCCTCGCCATCGTCCAGATGCCGGGCGCGAAACTGCTCCGCCTGCCCGAGGAATGGGATAAATACCGGGACGCGATCGGCGGTTGAAAAGCCCCGCGAGCCCTCTACTGTGTCGGCTCACTTTCCCCGAAAGAAGATTTATGTCGCAGCATCGCAGTCTCAAAGGCGCCAGCACCATCGCGGCGAAGCGTAATGTCCTGAAACGTTTCGAGCGCGTCGAGCTGCTGAAGAAGCGCGGCCAGTGGAAGGACGATCAGAAAGTTCTCGGTCTGCCGAAGACCAAGCCGGACCTTTAAGCGAGGTGACGAGCGGCCGGTGACGAGTGACGAGCGATCAAAACTCGTTCCTGGTCACCCCGTCACTCGTCACCGCTCATGCGCCTCAATCGTTTCCTAGCTGCCGCCGGTGTCGGCTCGCGCCGTCATTGCGATGAACTCATCGAGGCCGGGCGCGTGACCGTGAACGGGCGCGTCTGCACCGACTTCAGCTACCAGCCGGATCCGACCGACCACGTGAAGGTCGGCAACAAGATGGTCCGCCCGGAGCGCCGGTATGACCTCGTTCTGCATAAGCCAGCCGGCTTCGTCTCCACGGCGAGCGATCCGCACGCGCGGAATACCATCTTCGATCTCCTGCCGCCGAACTTGCCGCGGCTCTTCAATGTCGGCCGCCTCGACGCGCAAAGCGAAGGCCTGCTCATCCTGACGAATGACGGCGACCTCGCGCAGCGCCTGATGCATCCGCGCTACAAGATCGACAAGGAATACGAGGTCACGCTCGACCACGCCTGGAACCCGGAGCTTGCGGCCAAACTCCTTCGCGGCGTGATGCTGGAAGGCGAACGCGCCCGCTTCGAGCACATGATCGGCGTCGGCCCCGCGCTCGTCCGCGTCGTCCTGCGCCAGGGCATTAACCGCCAGATCCGGCGGATGTTTTACGAAGTGGGCTACGAAGTGAAACGGCTCGTCCGCATTCGCATCGGCACCCTCCGCCTCGGCGATATGCCGCGCGGCCACTGGCGGCCCCTTTCCAAGGCCGAACTCACGTCTCTCGAAGCTGGAGATTCACTTCGTCCGGACGCGCCACCGCAGGCGCGGCGGCGCGCTCCCAAGCGGCCGAATCGATCACCGCGCTGAATCGCGAGCCACCGGAGCAGCGGCGCGCCGTCTCCGCACGAACACGAGGGCGCTCAACGCGAGCAAGGCCCACGTCTTCGGCTCCGGCACGATGGCGGTGAGCACGACATCGTTCCCATCGCCGCCCGCATAGCTGATCCGGAAACTCTGCCCGCTCGCGCTGAAGCTCGC
>JBKJKL010000457.1:0-7345 GCA_046597485.1 Chthoniobacterales bacterium | reverse complement strand
CTACGACTGGATTGTCTTCACGAGCGCGAACGGCGTGAACGCGTTCTTCGAGCTTTTTTACAAGCTCTACAACGACGCGCGCGAGATCGGCGCGGCGCGGATCGCGGCGATCGGGCCGGGCACGGCGCAGCGAATCCGTGACTTCCGTCTGCATGTCGACCTGCAGCCGGAGGAGTTTGTGGCCGAGGGGCTGGTGAAAGCGTTTCGTCAGCAGGGCGGGGTGGAGAATCTGCGCATTCTCATCGCCCGCGCGGAAAAGGCCCGCGACGTGCTTCCTAGGGAGCTCACAGCCATGGGAGGAATTGTCGACGAGGGCTTCGCCTACAGAACAGTGCCGGAAACGCGCGACGAGAACGGCGCGCGCCGGCGTTTCGTCGAGGAGGGCGCGGACCTGATCACGTTCACGAGTTCGTCGACGGTGGAGAACTTCCTCGCGCTGGGGCTGCCCTGGCCACAGGGAATGAGCGTCGCCAGCATTGGCCCGATCACTTCGAAGACCGCGCGCGAGCACGGCCTCGAGATCGCGGTCGAAGCAGGGCGGCACGACATCCCGGGCCTGGTCAGCGCGATCCGAAAACATTACGCCCCGAAATCCTGAGATGTCACGAGTCACTGAGATCACGCTTCCGGATGAGTTTGCTTCGACCATGCAGCAGCTGGTCGCCGAGGCGGAGAAAGCCATCGCGCCCGACCACTCGGATGAGACAGCGGCCCTCGGCCGGGAATTAACCGAACGCCTCGCCACGCTCGAGCGCAAGATGGAGGCGAGCTTCGACCGCCTCGCCATCCCGCCGGATACCTCCGACCAACTGGAGCGGCTGGAAACGCAGATGCACACCTTGTGCACGACGGAGACGGTGAACCAGCGGCTCTTCAATTCGCTCCACGAGGAGCTAAAAAATTATCGCGATAATTTCCTGCGCGAATCGCTCCAGAAACCATTCATCCGCGACCTGGTCATGCTCTTTGATGATCTGAGCAGTCTCTCGGTGCAGATGGAATCGACGGACGTTTCGCACGCGCGGATCAGCCAGTGGTCAGTCAATCTGACGAACTCGATGCACGCGCTGCTGGAGATCCTCCATCGCATGGAGGTCTCCGAAATCGAGCCGAAGGAAATGGTTGATCGGAGCCTGCACAAAGTGACCAGCTTCGAGCCGGCGGACTTTGCGGAAGACGATGGCCGCATCGTGATGCGGTTGAAGCGCGGCTTTATCTGGCGCGGGCAGGTCCTCCGGCCGGAGGAAGTAGTCGCGAAGCGCTTCGCCTAGGCGCGTTGCCAACCGCGCCGTTCTTTCTGCCGGCGCGGCGGCAAAGAGGAGAGATCATTCCTCTGCGGGAGGCATGGAAGCTGCACTTCGATTGCTTGGCTTCTGCCGCCATTTCTAACCCGAAGATCACGCACCATGTCACCACGAAAAGCTATCGGCATCGACCTTGGCACGACCTTCTGCGCCGTCGCCCATATTGACGCCTACGGGAAACCGCAAATCGTCCCCAACGCCGAGAGCGAACGCATCACGCCCTCGGTCATCCTCTTCGATGGCGGGAACGCCGTCGTCGGCAGCCTGGCGAAGAACAGCGCGGTCGCCGAACCGGAGCGCATCGTCGATTTCGTGAAGCGCGAGATGGGGAAAACGCGCGAGCAATTTTCTCGGCACTTCAACGGCCAGAGCTTCTCGGCGGAAGAACTCTCCGCGCTCATCCTGAAAAAGATCAAGACCGACGCGGAAAGATTTCTCAAGCAGGAGGTGACGGACGCGGTTATTACCGTCCCGGCCTACTTCAATGACGCCGAGCGGACCGCGACGATCGCAGCCGGCAGTATCGCCGGCTTAAACGTCCTGCAGGTGATCAATGAACCGACGGCGGCCGCGGTCGCCTACGGCCTCGACCGGCTCGAGGAGGACCAGACGGTCTTTGTTTTCGATCTCGGCGGCGGCACCTTCGACGTCACCATCATGCGCATCGCCGGCTACAAGATGACGATGCTCGCCACGAATGGCGATCACCGGCTCGGGGGCAAGGATTGGGACGACGTGATCGTGAACTACGTCGCGGAGGAGTTCGACCGCGAGCACGGCGAGAATCCGCTCGTCGACCTGCAGAGTTACCAGGACCTGCAAAGCCGCGCCCTGGCGGCGAAGATCCAGCTCTCCTCCCGGCCGCGCACGACCATCGTGCACAGCTACAACGGCAAGAGCATCAAGGTGGACCTGACGCGCGAAGAGTTTGAGGAGCGCACCCGGCACCTGGTGGAGAATTGCAAAACGATCTGCGAGTTGATGCTGAACGAGGCCAAGATGGATTGGTCCGCGATCGACAAGGTCTTGCTCGTCGGCGGCATGACTCGGATGCCGATGGTGCGTGAGATGATCGAGTCGCTCGTGCCTGTCCCGGTCGCGAACGATGTCAGCCCGGACGAGGCGGTTGCCGTCGGCGCCGCGGTGCAGGCGACCATCCTGATGTTGCAGGAAGAGGATCGGACCGAGGAACAACTGCTACCGGAAAATACCCGTGCCCAGTTTTCTTCGCGCGAGGGCGCGCTGATCGAGATCACGAACATCACTTCGCACACCCTCGGAGTCGTCCTCTGGGATGACGAACAGAACGAAGAATACGTCTACCCGATGATCACGAAGATGAGCGCGATCCCGGCGCGCTCCTTGAATTGTTTCGGCACCGCCGAATCGAACATGGACCGCGCTGTTGTCCGCATCGTGGAAGGCGAGAGCAGTGTCCCCGGCGAGTGTACCCCGCTCGGCACCTGCGCGATCGGATTGCCGCCTTACCTCCCGAAAGGATCGCTCGTTGAGATCATCTACAAGTATAACGACAATCAGGTGCTCGAGGTCGCAGTGCAGGCCTGCGGAAAGAAGACCGAGGTCGCGATCGATCGCTTGAACGGGATGCTCCCGGGCGAAGTGGATGACGCTCGGACCAGACTTTCAGAACTCGTCGTCTCTTAAGGGCGCGCGGCGATGGTCAATTCGCGTTTCCCGGTTCCGCTGCCGGACGATCCGCACAAGTGGGATGGGTGGACCAAGTATCGCTCGAGCAATCTCTACGAGCGGCTCTGTCTCGACCCGCAGGAAAATCCAAGTAACGAGCGGATCGAGGAGCATTGTCGCGAGCTGCTGCGCTGGTGGCAGAAGAAGCTCCCGCTCAAGAATCAGCCGACCAATCCGCTCACGCAGCTGCTGCGGCCCGGGCTGGATGAATCGGCCCGATTCCTCGCCGAGGCGCGGGTCAGCCTGCTCGACCCGGTCCGCCGGCAGCGGCTGGACACCGAATTGGCGACCGAAGAACGCGACGGAGCCGTCGCGGAATTTCACAAGTATCTCACCTTCGCGATCGCCGATGGCGTGCTGACCGTCGAGGGCGAGAAGACGCTGCTGCGCTTCGCGCACGATTGCGGCCTGGAAGGCGCCCAGGTCGGCGAATACATCGAGCGAGAATTGCGCGAAAGCGGCGCCCGGCGCGCAGCCGCGCCTGCACCGGTCCGCGAGCCGGGGCGACGAGCGGCGGCGAAAGCGCTCAACCCGCGGGACGAATTTCTCCGCATGCTTCGGCTGACGAATCTCGACAGCGACGGGATGACGGACGAGACGCGCGACGCCTTCATCAACATGGCGGAAAACATGGGCCTCGATCCCGGCGAGGCCGAGGACATGGTCGATCTTTACCTGGATGAAGCCGATGACAGCTTGACCGGTAATGAGGTGAACGAACCCGCACCTGCAACGGCCATCGTTGCCAAGGCTGCGGCCATAAGTGTGGCACCGGCTGTGCCTGCGGTCCCGAACGCGCCGGCGCCATTTTTGAATTCGATCGGCGGGCAGATGCTCGTGGTCCCGGGCGGCGAGTTCATCATGGGCAGCCTCGCGCCCGACGCCGCGCCGAACGAGCAGCCGACCGCGCGCATCACGCTGTCGCCTTTCTACATGGCGAAACATCCGATCACGAACGCCGAGTTCGAGCAGTTTGATCGGGCGCACGTGCATAAGCGCATGCCGGGCGCGGGGGACAATCACCCCGTGGTCCACGTCTGCAGCATGGAAGCGATCAAGTTTTGCCAGTGGCTCTCGACCCGGGAGCGAAAGAAATATCGGCTGCCGACGGAAGCGGAGTGGGAGTTTGCTGCGCGCGGCAAGGACGGCCGGAAATATCCGTGGGGGAACTTCGGCGGCCGCGGCGACCTGGCGAATTTCGCCGACAAGAACACCGTCTTCGCCTGGAGCGACCGCGAGATCAGCGACGGTTATCCGGAAACTTCGCCGGTGGGCGCGTTTCCAAACGGCATCAGCCCCTTCGGCCTGCTCGATATGGCAGGCAACGTCTGGGAATGGTGCATCGATTATTTCCAAACCTACAACCCGTCGCCGCGGGCCAATCCGCGCGGGCCCTCTGCCGGCCAGAAGCGCATCCACCGCGGCGGGAGCTGGAAGTCGCGCTTCAACAGCCTGCGCACCACGGTCCGGAGCTCAAACGCGCCGAACTATTCCTGCAACGATCTCGGCTTCCGGGTTGTCTGCGAGAACGAGTAGAGATTCGCGGCTTGTCTTCGCCGCCGCGGGCGAAGAACTTCGCTCCTGCGTTCATGGCTGCGGCGACGACTGAATCCCCCGAGAGTAGTGCGACGGCAACGCTGGCGCATGTCGACGACTATCTGCGCATCGCGCAAGAGGCCGGCGCTTCGGACATTCACTTGGGAGTGAACGCGCCGCCGATCTGGCGCTTGAACGGCATGCTCCAGCCGATCTGGCCGGACATGCCGCGCATGACTGCGGAGGAAACGCTGCGCCTCGCGGAGGGCTTTCTGCCTGAGGTGCACAAGGCGCAACTTGCGCTCCAGGGCGACGCCGACTTTGCCTACTCGACGGACTTCGGTCGTTTCCGCACCAGCGTGGTGCGCCAGCGGCTCGGCACCGACATCGTCTTCCGCATCATCAACACGCGCATCCGCACGATGGACGAGCTGGGTTTGCCTGAGCACCTGAAGCTGCTCACGCGCTACCAGAACGGCTTGATCCTCGTCACCGGCTCAGTCGGCAGCGGCAAATCGACCACCTTGGCCGCGATGGTCGATCAGGTGAATCAGGAGCGACACGAGCACATCATTACGCTCGAGGATCCGATCGAATACATCATCGAGCCGAAGAGCTGCCACATCACGCAGCGCGAAGTGCATACCCACACCGCGTCGTTCGGCGCAGCCCTCCGCGGCGCGCTCCGGGAAGATCCGGATGTGATCATGATCGGCGAGATGCGCGACCTCGAGACGATCTCGCTCGCCATCACTGCCTCTGAGACAGGGCACCTCGTCCTCGGAACGCTGCACACGAGCAACGCCTCACGCACGCTGGATCGGTTGCTCGATGTCTTCCCAGTCGATCAGCAGGAACAGATTCGGATCATGGTGAGCGAATCGCTCCGCGGCATCGTCAGCCAGCAGCTCGTCCCGCGCGCGGATGGCAACGGCCGCGTCCTCGCGCTCGAGACGCTCACGAACACGCCTGCGGTTGCGAACGTGATTCGCGAGGCCAAGACCTACATGCTTCCCGGCATCATCCAGACCGGGAAGAAACTCGGGATGCAATTAATGGACGATGCGCTGAGCGACCTTTTCGATCGCGGCATCATCAGCGGCGACGAAGCCTACGCGCGCGCCGAGCAGAAGCAGCTCATGCGGCAGCACATTTCCAAGTAAACGCCGTGGCTTACATCGATCCATTTTTCGAAGTGCTGGTCGCGGAAGGCGCGTCTGATCTGCACATCGGCGAAGGCCAGCCGCCGAAGATGCGCCGGCACGGCGACGTGCAGCCGATCCGTGAGGAAGCGGTCACGCGCGAGGAAGCGGCCTACATGCTGAGCGAAATCGCTGGCCCGGACGCGTGGGCGCTTTTCGAGGAACGCGGCGATCTCGACTTCGCCTACGAGATGGATGCGCACTCGCGCTTCCGCTGCAATTACCTGAAGCAGGCGAACGGCTACGGCGCAGTTTTCCGTCTTATCCCGACGAAGATCGCCACCCTCGAGCAGCTCGGCATCCCGCCGGTGGTGAAGGAATTTGGCAACCTTCGCGGCGGCCTCGTTCTCGTCACGGGCCCGACTGGGTCCGGCAAGTCGACCACGCTGGCCGCGCTGATTGATTACATCAACGACAACTTCTCGCGGCACATCGTGACGGTCGAGGAGCCGATCGAGTTCGTGCATGAGAACAAGCGCAGCATCATTACCCAGCGCGAGGTGCCGCTAAACGTGGAAAGCTTTCCGCGCGGCTTGAAGGCCGCGCTGCGCGAAGACGCGGACATCGTACTGGTGGGCGAAATGCGCGACCTAGAGACCATCTCGCTTGCCCTGACTGCGGCCGAGACCGGGCTGCTCGTTTTCGGAACGCTGCACACGAACAACGCGCGCAAGACAGTCGACCGCATGGTCGATGTCTTCCCCGCGAACAAGCAGGCGCAAGCGCGCACCATGCTGGCCAATTCACTCCGCGGCGTCCTCGCGCAGCTTCTCCTCAAGAAGACGCCCGAAGCCGGCGGTGGCCGCATTGCCGTGAATGAAATCCTGGTCGCGAACGCTGCGGTCTCCGCCATCATCCGCGAAGGCGCGACGCAGAAGTTGCAGGACGTGATCGTGGCCGGGAAGGGGCAGGGGATGCAATTTATGGACGACGCCATCTGGGCGCTCCTTCAGCAGGGGATCGTTTCGCCGCACGAGGCTTTCATGAAGGCGATCGACAAAAACCTCTTTAAGAAGTTTCTACCGGACGAAGAGCAGGGCTTCGCCAATGCCGCCGGCGCGGCGCCGGATGACGAGAAGCGCGCCCCGGGTAACTTCGTCAAGGCGAAGCCAGCGCCCGCCCGTCGCTGAGGCGTTGACACCCCGGAGGCGGAATGTTATCCGAAGCCCGATCTTTCTGAAAACGGCATTGCTGAACAGTCAGGTCCTCGTGCTCAACCGTCTTTGGCAGGCGGTGAACATCTGCTCGGCCCGGCGCGCTTTCACCCTCGTCTACCAAGGGCACGCCCAGATCGTCTCTTCCGATCCGGAGAATAATTTCCTCACCCACGACTTCGAGAGCTGGCTCGACCTCTCCACCCTCGCGCCCGAGCACGAAATGGTCACCACCATTTCGTGGAAGATCCGGGTCCCGCGCGTCATCGTCCTGCTCCTTTTCGATCGCCTGCCGAAGAAGGAAGTGAAGTTCACCCGGCACAACGTCTTCGAGCGGGACAAGAACACTTGTCAGTATTGCGGGAAGGTTTTCGACCGCCGCGATTTGAATCTCGATCACGTCATCCCGCGCGACCGCGGCGGGCCGACGTCGTGGGAGAAC
>JBKJKL010000410.1:0-12629 GCA_046597485.1 Chthoniobacterales bacterium | reverse complement strand
ATCCATCCGTTCGACGGAGAGGACGACGCGCTTCCCACCCTCGGCTGCGCGCATCTCCTCGAGGCTTTTCGCGAACTTTGGCGTGGCGAGCGTCTCGGCGAATTTCTGCGCGTTGATCCCGATCGGGAACACACCCAGCGCGCTGATGTGCCCATCCTCCTGCCGGATGCGGGTGATCTCCGATTCGATCCCGAGCAGGCGCAGGACGGTGGAGCGGAAGTGACGCATGTATCCGAAAGTGTGGAAGCCGATCAGGTCCGCGCCGAGCATCCCCGCGAGCAATTCGCGCCGCTTCGGGTGGCAGCGGAAAATTTCGAAAGACGGAAACGGCGTGTGGAGAAAGAAACCGATCTGCAGTTCCGGCATGTGCCCATGCAGCATCCCGGGCACGAGCATGAGCTGGTAATCGTGCACCCAGACAAGGTCGCCGGGTTTGGCCATCTCGAGAACGCTGTCTGCGAAGCGCCGGTTGACCGTTTCGTAGTGATTCCACCACGCCGGCTCGTAGCGCATATAGTTCGGCATGTAATGGAGCAGCGGCCAGATGCTCGAGTTCGAGAAGCCTTCGTAATGGCCGGCGATCTCTGCTTCGCTCAGGAAGACCGGCGTCGAGCCGTGCTCCTGCACCAACACCTCCTCGACTTCGCGGCGCCGCTCCGGGTTCGCGATCGCGGCACCGGGCCAGCCGATCCATTTCAAGTCGTAGTCCTCGCTGGCGAGACCCTCGAGCGCGGCGACGAGGCCGCCGGAGGATTTGGTGATCTTCTTCCCGACCGTCACCGGCAGCCGGTTCGAGACGTTAATCAGCGTCGTGCGCATGCGGAGAAGATTCGCACGCGCCGCGCGGGGCGTGCGTGCGGCGGAGGGTCACAGCTGGACGAGGCGGAAAAGGAGCAGACCGATCCCGATGATTGCGACCGCGGCGATGCCGATGAGGAGATAATTGCGCGGGCCAGTCGTGACGGGGAAAAGGTGGCCGGGCGAGCCGGTGCGTCTCGTGCCCGCGAGGTCGCGCAGCAGATAAATGAGCCCGCAGAGAATGAGAACGAGAAAGATGGAGGCGAGGACGCGGAGCGGCGCGCCGGTTTGCGCGGGCGAAAGATTAAAGGCGAGCCAAGCCCCGTGTAGGAGAAGCGTCATGGCCGACAGCTTCGTCCCGCCTGCCTCCTTTGACGCGTGAAATCTTGGTCCGCGCTACGGCGCGGCGTTCGCCTGCTCCTGGTCGCCGACGATCTGCGCGTGGGCGAGGGCGGCGACCAGCGTGACGCCGCCGATGGTGTTACCGATCAGCGCCGGAAAGAGAAAACCGCCGACGACTTCCGTCCAGCTGCGGGTGCCGATCCAGCCGAGGTAAAAAACTTCCGACGCGCCCGCGATAACGTGCGGGAAGCGCAGAATCCCGAGCGCGTAGGTCAGGATGATAATGACCCAGACGCGCGCCGTTTCCGCGGCTGGCAGTAGCCAGACGGTGAGTGCGAGCAGCCAGCCGCCAAAGATGCCGCGCAAGACGGTCACGCTGAAGGAGTGCCCCATCGCACGGTCCGCAATCTCGGCGAAGGCGGGATGCAGCTCGGCATCGAAGGCCTGCGCCTTGGCCATGACGAAGGCGAAGAGCAGCACGCCCGCGAGGTTCGCGAGGAGCACGACGGTCCAAAGATGGAGGACGCGGCCGAGATTCCGCCATGTCGTCTCGGTCAGGATAGGGAGGATGACGGTGAGCGTGTTCTCGGTGAAGAGTTGTTGCCGACCGAGGATGACAATGAGGAACCCGACGGAGTAGCCGAAGGTCTCGAGAAGCGGCCGCCACGCGGTGTCCGGCAGGTGATGGTGCAGCACCGCCATGGTGACGAAGGAAAAGCCCATCGAGAGGCCGGCGGCCAGGCCTGACCAGGCGAGCGAGGAAGTTTTCCGCTTTAGCTCATGCTCGCCCTCGAGCCGGATAGCCTCGTAAACGACGAAGGCTGAAGGCGCGCTTTTTTCCTCTGCCTCCCCGCGCGTTTGCGCCGGTGTCTGTTCGTCGGCCTCGTTCATGGATGTGTCTGCGGGGCGCAATGTCTCCGTCGTCCCGGGGGCGCTGCTCCCATGAGAGATAACGAAACCGGCTGCCCCGCAGGTCGTAGCGCGGGATCGATTGTCGGCGCCACGGCGCGCCTTGCAGTCGTTAGGCGAACGGATCGTCCGACGTCGGCAGCATCACGCTGACCGAGGTGCCGTGCGGGTTCGAGTCGATATCGACGCGGCCGTTGTGATCGAAGACGGTCCGTTTCACAATCGGCAGGCCGAGGCCCATCCCGCGCGCCTTGGTCGTGCAGAAAGGGGAAAAGATTTTGTCGCGCATGTCGGGTGAGATGCCGCCGCCATTGTCGTGCACCGTCACGACTACACCGCTGGTGGCCGAGCCTTCACGGATCGATTTCGCGGCGAGGGTGATGCGCGCCTTGGCCTGGCCATGGGTCGCCTCGGCGGCGTTCGCCACGAGGTGGGCGAAGGCCTCGGTCAGCGCCGTCTCGTCGCCGAGCACAGTCGGGAGATCGTTCGGGACGTTGATGTCGACCGGCGTCCCGTTGCTGTGGAATTTTTCGCGCGCGACTTCGACTGCTTTCTTGACCGAAACCTTGATGTCGACCGGGCGCATGATCAGCTCCGGCGGGTGCGCGAAGTCGTTGATCTGGGTGATGATCTTGTCGAGCCGATCGATTTCCTGGACGACGATGCGGTTGAAGTCGCTCCGAAAATCGGCGTCGTCGAAACGTTCCGGGAGGAGCTGCGCGAAAGTCTTGATCGCAACGAGCGGGTTCCGGATTTCATGCGACATGCTGGCCGCGAGATCGGTCCAGAAAGCGGCGCGATCGAGCAGGTCCTGCTTCTGCCGGAGGCTTTCTTCGCCGGTTAAATCGTGCACCACCGCGACGGCACCGAGCGGCGTGCGCTGGTCCATCAAGCGGCGGGTCTCGACGCGGACGGAACGGCGGGTGTTGTTCTCGATCCAATGCTGCGGCGGTAGGTTCGAGGGCGCCTCGAGTGTTTCGCGGAGGAAGGAGGCAACGCGGGTACCCACGGCCTCGATGGGGCGATTGATCACATCCTCGGCGCGCATCCCGAGGATCTGTTCCGCGGTCGGATTAAACCAACGAATGATCGCCTGCTCGTCGGTCGCGATGATGCCGGGCGGGATCGATTTCAGCAGCGTCTCGGCGAGCGTTTTCTGGACGGTGACTTCCTCGTGGAGAAGCGCGTTCTCGAGCACGGTGGAGACGTGCTCGGCGAGGATCATGAGATTCTCGAGATCGTGATACTCGAAGCGCTGGCCGGTCACGCGATGACCGAAAAAGAGCCAGCCGATAATCCGCCCGCGGGCGTGCAGCGGGACGATGACTTCGGCGCCGAAGGTGTCGAGCGCGCGGCGCATGAGAGCGCGTTGTGCCTGGTCGGGCGCTTGCGCGAGGTTGGTGCGGCAGATGAGATGCGCGTGTAACTCAAACCAGCGCACGAGCTGATCGCGTTCGCCGAATTCGATCTCGTACGTTTCCGGCAGGCAACGCAGGCCGGCGCGGAGTCGGTAGCGATCGCTCTGCCGGATGCGCGAGAAGATGCCGACGCGCGTCACGCTGGCGGCGTCGGCCACGCCCTCGACCACGGTGGCGAGGAGCGTTTCGACATTATCGAAACGGCGGAAGACGCGCGGAAAGCGGAGGAGCGGCATCGAGTGGCGCTCCGGGACGACTTCGAGCCGGCGCGGCGGCTCAGGCACGGGAACGAGCGCGGATTGCTCGCGCAGCTCGCGGAGTTCCTGCCGGAGCCGCTGATGATCGAACGCGCGGGTGACGAGCGCCTGGAAGCGGCGGCGGTCGAGTTGCAGATCCTCCGTCGCGTAGATGCCGGACTGCTCGGCATCGCGCATCGGCTCGGAGCGCGGAGTGCCGAGCGCGGTGACGAGGATCTCGGGGAATTCTTTTTGCACCTGCTCGAGCAGGTCGCGCGCGTCCTTCGCCCGCAGGTCGATGAAGAGGAGGGCGGGCGACGCCTGCGAGAGAACGGCATCGACCCGGTCGAGTTCGGTGACGTGACGGATCTGCGCGAGGACGCGCAGGAAAGCCTTCACGCGTCGCACGAGGTCGGCATCCTGCGAATACAAGATGCAGACCGGCGGAGCGATCATGCCGCGGCGACCTCCTCGTCGAAGCGGACCAGCGGGAGAACGATGTGGAAGGCGGTGCCTTTCGCGATCTCGCTCTCCACTTCGATCTGGCCGCCGTGTTCCTGCACAATGCCGTGCACAACGGAGAGACCGAGGCCGGTGCCGTAATCCTTCGTGGTGAAAAAGGGATCGAAGACGTGTGCGAGATGCTCGCCCTGGATGCCCTCGCCGTTGTCGCGCACCGTGACGCGGAGGACTTCGCCGCTGCGGGCGCCGGTGCCGTCGAGCACGGAAGCCCAGTCGGTCGCGGAGCGGATCTCGGTCGAGATGATGAGCTCGCCGCCCTGCTTCATGGCGTCCATCGCGTTAAGGAAAAAATTGAGGAACACTTGTTCCATCTGGTCCGCATCGGCGCGGATCGTATCCACGTCCGCGTTCCAGGAACGAGACAATTTGATCTCTTTTTGATAAAGCCTGTGACCAACCAGGAGGAGGGACTTCTCGATTACCTCATGCACATGCATTGGTTTGAGGAGCGGCTTTGCAGGTCGCGCAAAACGCAGGAGCTGGTTCACGAGGCTATCGATGCGGTCAATTTCGCTCCCGATCAGGTTCGAGAAAGTCTCGCGAAAATCGGAATCCTGATACCGCTCCGGGAGGAGCTGCGCGAAGGTCTTGATCGAAACGAGCGGGTTCTTGATCTCGTGCGCCATGCCGGCGGAGAGAGTGCCGAGGCTGGCGAGGCGATCGCTGCGGCGCACTTGCAACTCCAGCCGTTTCACATCCGTAATATCGGTCAGGACAACGAGCGCACCGAGGACTTGGCCGTCCTGCCCGTGGAAGACGGAACTGCTGGCTCGCGCCACCACGCTGCCATCTTCAAACTGCAGAATCATCTCGCGGTTCTCCTGCCGATCGCCGGAGCGGAGCGTCTCCTGCATGAGCTCGCGCAGCGGACCCGGGAGGTAGGCAAACGGGTGGTCGAGGAGATCGGCGGTGGCGAGACGCGTGATCTGTTCCGCTTCGTTGTTGAAGACCGTGATCAACCCATCCGCGCTCGCTGCGATGACCCCGGTGGTCATGTTGTGCAGGAGGGTCTCGTTGTAGATCTTCGCGTTCTGCACTTCGGTGAAAAGCTGCGCGTTATCGACCGCGACCGCGAGCTGGCCGCAGAGTACCTGGAGCGCGTTTTGCTCGACGGTGCCGTAGATGCGGCCGGAAAGGCGGGGCCCGAGTAACATGATTCCGGCGAGGTGCTCGCGGGAGAAAATGCCCATCGCCGCCGCTACTTCGAGCTGCTGCATCTGACGGGCGATGCGGTCCAGCGCCGGGGTCGAGCGGATACGGAGCAGCTCGTCGCGGATGATCGGCTCGGGATATTTCCCGAGATACTCGACCAGCGGATCGTTGTGCCGGAATTCGAGCGGATTCGCCCGCCCGCTGACGTCGAGAAAAGGGAAGCGCTGCAGATAACCCAAGCGGCCCGGAAGCAGGATGATAATCCGGTCGGTGTTGACCGCTTCCCCGATCGTCTTGGCAAAACGAAAGAGGAGATCATCCAGTGTACTGACCGATTGCAGAATGGCGGTCGCGGTTTGCATGGTCGCGCGAAAATCGAGCCGACGGCTGCCCGGCAGGAGAAAATCAGCCAGCCGTTGAGAGATACCGCGCGCCGGCGCCATGGCGAACGCGACCGCCAGCGCAGCGAGGACGTGCGCCGTGTTCCGCCGCTCCGCTTCTGCGAGCGAGGGGAAGGCGCTCCGGCAGACCCACCAGACGCTGTAGTAGAGCGCGAGCAGGTAGGCGGCGAGGACCACATACGACATGGCGCGCCGGAGGAAGACGCCTACTTCCATCACCTTCCGCGTCGCGATCCCATAAGCGATGACGAGGCTGAAAAGAAAAACACGAAAGGGAGCGAACCAGAGAACGAGCGACGGATTGACGAAGCGGCTCAAGATCAGCGTGAGCGGCAGCGACAGGACGAGGGTGAGAATGCCGATGACCAGCACGAAGGCGAGTTCGGCGTGCGCGTGGCCCACGGTTTTGCGCAGGTCGCGCACGGTCGCGATGATCAGGAGGATGATCGCGCCGACAAAGTAGAGGAGGTAGACCGGGAAACCCGGGCCGTAGATCGGCTTCGGCAACGCCACCCCGCCAAGCGATGGCGCTGGCCACGAGGCACCGACCAAAAAGAGATCTGTTTGGCAGAAAATGATGAGCGCGACCGCGACCGCGATCCAGGTTCGCGCCTGCCCCAGGATCATCCGCCAGCTGCTCTGTCTATCGCGGATCGAGATCCGCAGGAGGTTGAACGCGGTTAAGATCACAACCGCCGACGCCGACGCCTGGCGAATGCCGAAAGCAGCCACCCCGAGATCCGAGGCGCTGAAGGTGTAGTAAAGACTGGCCAGCCAGGCGATGATCGCCGCCGAGAGGAGGAGGAATACCTGATTGGTCTTCCGCCGGGGATTGGCCTGGAAGACTGCCAAACCCAGGCAGGTTTGGATGAGGAGCGCGAGGACGAGCGGGAAAGTGACGTGGCTCATTACGTTCCCAGCCGCTCGAGGATCATCGAACTCGAGCTGCCACCGATGCCGCGCACATTGATCAAGGCAGTGTTCACATTCGCTTTGCGCGGATGGTTTGGGACCAGATCCAGGTCACAGAGCGGATCCGGGGTTTCGTAATTGGCCGTCGGCGCGATGATCTGATCGCGCAAGGTTAAGGCGCACGCGATGACCTGGAATGGACCGCCCGCGGCGAGCGCGTTCCCGGTCACGCCTTTGATCGAACTGACCGGCAGCGAGTAGGCGCGGCGGCCAAAGACTTCCTTGATGACCGCGATCTCCGCCCGGTCGAGGACCGGGTGACTCGGCCCGTAGGCGCAGATGTAGTCGATCGCTTCGATCGTGATGCCGGCATTGGCGATCGCCAGTCGCATCGATTGCGCCAGGCCGGAAGCCGGCATTTCCGAGGTCATATCGCGCAGCTTTCCGTAGCCGGTGATCTCGGCGTAAATCCGTGCTCCGCGCGCCTCGGCGCGCTCGAGGTTTTCCAGGACAAAGATGCCCGCCCCTTCCGAGATGACACCCGAGTCGCGCGAGAGATCGAAGGGCCGGCTCGCCGTCTCCGGCTCATCATTCCGCTCCGAGCTGAGACCGCTCGCGATGAAGCTCGCGATCGTCATCGCGGTGATCGGTGCATCCGCACCACCTGCGATGGCAATTTCCGCCTGGTCGTCGCGGATCATCGACACGGCCTCCGCGATCGCGTCCAGGCCGGACGGGCAAGCCGAGGAGATCGTGCTCGCATTCGCGCTTTGGCCTAGCCGGTCGGCGATGAAGTTCGCCGGAGCCTGTGGAATCGAGGCCGCCGCGGAGCTAGTCGGCGCGCGGTTCGGTTTGTTCGCTTCCACCGCGCGGTAAACACTTTCCACGATGTCGATCGCGCTCGTGCTCACGCCGATTATCACCGGCGTGGGGCTCGGCAGGTCCAGGTGTTTCGGGTCGAGACCGGCATCGGTCAACGCCATCATGGTGGCCGCGTAGGCCAGCTGGGTGTGCCGCGCGAGCCGCTTCGGTTTTAATTCCGGCTCGATGTAGTCGAGCGGATCGAAGTTCTTTACCTCACCGGCGATGCGGCTGCGGAAGTTGGTCGCGTCAAAGAGCGTGATCGGGCCGACGCCGCTTTTTCCCGTGAGGAGACTCGTCCAAAAAGGCTGCAGGCCAGTGCCGTTTGGGGCGAGGACGCCCATGCCCGTGATCACGACACGATTTCGTTTTCGCATGCAAAAATTTGGAACGCTCAGGTGCTCCCTCGCGCAAAGAGTTGTTTACGCAAACTGTGTCTTTTTGTATATGCCGCATTCGGATGGTTATTCACAAGTTGCATCTTTATCCTCTCCCTGTTGATTGAGCCGCCACTTCCGCATGGAGAGTTTGGGAACGTCGAGATTCTACCGCCAGACGGCACGCACTTAGCTTTAGCACCGCTTGCCTCGCTATGACCCTTAACCCTGATTTGCCGAAGGTCCTCGTCATCGACGACGAAATGGGGCCGCGCGAGAGCCTGCGCATGTTGCTGAAGCCGAACTATCAGGTACACACCGCGGATTCGGTCGATGCCGGCCTGCGCCTTCTGCAGGAAAAACACCCCGACGCGGTCATCACCGACATCCGCATGCCGGGCACAAACGGGATCGACGGCCTGCGCAAGATTCGCGAGATCGATCCGCACGTTGCGGTCATCATGTTGACCGGATTCGGCGCGCTCGAGACCGCGCAGGAAGCACTGCGCCTGGGCGCGAACGATTACATCAACAAGCCTTTCGACGCGCACGAGATGCGCGACATCATCAGCCGCAATGTCGAGCGGACGCGCATCCATCGCACCGGTGAACAGGCGGCCTCCGAGATTCGCGAGTTAAACAACCGCCTCCTGAAAGAGCTCGCGCAAAAGGAACGCCTCGCCTCGCTCGGCCAGGCTTCCGCGGAGTTTGTCCACGATCTGGGCAATCCGCTCACCATTGTCTGGGGCTACGTCCAGTTGCTCGCGAAAAAGCTCGAGCAATCGGAAGGCGACAACGGAAAGGGCGGTGCCTCCGCGAAGGAGCTGAACATCATCGAGCAAAACGTCCGCCTTTGCCGCGAGCTGCTCACGATGTGGCAGAGCTACGGCAGTGTCGAAGCCGCGCCGCATCAGCCGGTCTCGATTAGCGAAGCGGTCAGCGAGGTGCTGAAGGGTTCCAACTCAATCGCCGTCCAGCACGGCGTCGAGCTCGTGATCGAAGTCGGCGATGATCCATGCACCGTCTTGGGCGAAGCGCTTCAGATTAAACGCGCTATCCAGAATGTGATTGTGAACGCGATCCAGGCCGCAGCCGAGACTAAGGGCAGCGTGAAAGTCGCCTGCATTCGGAAGGAATTTTACGTCGACGTTCGCGTCGAGGATACCGGCGTCGGGATGACGCCGGCGCAGGTCCCGAAGATTTTCGAACCCTACTTCACGACCAAGCAGGGCAAGAGCGGCACCGGCCTTGGTCTCTACATTACGAAGAAGGTGGTCGAAGATCACAACGGCTCGATCAAGGTCGACAGCACGCCGGACGTCGGTACTACCTTCACGATTCGTTTGCCGCTCGTCAGCGGTTCGTAGCGGTCGCACCTCACGCGACCTTTTGCTTGTCAGTCGCGCACCTCGCGCCTTCTGTGAGGCGTGTCCAGCTATGCGGTTGCGCCGCTCTTTTTGATTCGAGCGGCGGGCGTATCGTTTGAACACATTGCGCAACTTGGCACCCCGCGCAGCGCCGCCGCCGCCCGGCTCTTGATCGCTGCGCAGCGCGACCTCTCCGCAGCGAAGCGGACCGTCGAAGAACTTCTTCGCCACCGCGGCCACGGGCTCTCCGAGGAAACCTTTCGCGCCTGGCGAAAAGCGCTGCGCACTTCAAGCGTCCCGGCACTGACTGAACAGGCGGAGCCGCGGTTCGCTGACTACCTTATCGCCGCGACGCAATGCGCTGCCGCTGCGGAGTCGCTCGAGCGCGTTTTCGCCGAGGAATTTCAAGCAGCGCGCGATGCGCTTCTGAATTCCGCC
Organism: Chthoniobacterales bacterium; assembly: GCA_046597485.1. Taxonomy (GTDB): domain Bacteria; phylum Verrucomicrobiota; class Verrucomicrobiia; order Chthoniobacterales; family UBA10450; genus JACCTI01. The sequence goes on along the minus strand of JBKJKL010000410.1, from coordinate 2,896 downwards.
CACGCCGTTCTTCCTGCGTATCTCGTCTTCGCCGGGAGCGGTGCGCAGGAGCTTCTCGCGCTGCTCAGCCATTGGTCGCCCGGTGCGGCCGCGCCACCGCGCAATGCCAAGGCGGGCGACCGCGAACGCCACATCTTTCTCTACCTCCAACGCGTCGGCGCGAAGAACGATACCTTCAGCGCTTTCGGTCCATCGGCTTGGGGAAAAATCGCCGCGCGCGCGCCTGGGGAGAGTCATTTCCAGCCGCGGTCGACGACGTTCGTTTCGCACGCCTACTTCGAGCGTTGGACCGGGCACGCGATCGCCCAGGCCATGAACGCGGACCCCGCGATCCGGCCGGAACTCGCGCCGCGCTTGCATCCGAACGGTGCGCTCGAGGGCGATCGATTCATCCGACGCGACAACGGCGAATTCTTTTTGTTAACCGCTGAGGAGCGCGACCTTTTGTCGAAGTGCGATGGCCTTACGCCCGCATACGCGCTGACCGATCGCCTCGAGCGGCTCGAGCAACTCGCGACGCGCGGATGGCTGCGCTGGGAGGTGGAGGTGCCTGCGCTTGTGCCTGATCCGGTCGGCGTCATGACGGAAGACATTCGGCGCTGGCGCGCTGGCGAAGTCCGCGCGCGCTGGTTGTCCAAGCTCGAGCCCTTTTTGCAGTTACCATCCGCGCTTTCCGCTGAGCATTCTCCAGACCGGCGCGCCGCGCTCCTCGCCCAAGCACACACGCGTCTCGGCGAGATCGGCCACGAACGCCGCGGCTCGCAGCGTGTCCTTTATTCGGCCACGAATCCGATCGGCGAGGAATGCTCGCGCCGCGATGCCCTCGTGATCAGCCGCGAGATGTGCGACGCACTCGCGCACGAGATCGCACCCTGGGTCGATCTTTGGCGCGACACCTACGCCTTCGTCGCGAGCCGCGTGGCCGCCGGTTTGCGGGGCCTGCTCAAAGGGTTGCCGCTCGAGAACGGCGCGGTGCCATTGCCGCTTTTTCTCCGTCACTGCGCAGAGCAAAAGATGTCGCTCCAGCGCCACGGCATCGTTGCGCTCGCGACCATCGCTTTCCAGGAAGTGAAGCGGGCTTTCGTCGCGCAAATTGGCGATCGCGCCGACCAGGCCGAGCTGGAGCTGACCGCGGAAGATTGTCACGTTTTGCGGCGGCAGTTCGAGTTCCCGCGCTTCGACGAATACACCTATCCGTCGGCCGATCTCCAGATCTCGGCCGCCAACGCGGAGGCGATTGATCGCGGTGATTACACCTGGATGGTGAGCGAACTCCATCCGCCGGTCGCGATGCTGCATCACTGCTTCTACTGGAACTGTCCCGATCCGGCGGCGTTGAGCGCCGCCTTAGCTAGCACGACTGCGGGCCTGCCCCATTTTCACTTCGGCTTCTTCGCGGCCGACTTCACTTCACACACCACGGTGCGGATGTTCGATGGCCTGCCGGAGCAGACCTACTTTGTCGCTGATGGACGCGGCGATCCGCATTGGCCGACGATCGCACCGGCCGAGGTGGAAGTGTTTGTCGATGAAACGAGCGGCGATGTCGGGCTGCGCGAGCGCGGCTCCGGGAAGTTCCTCGGCTCCTTCGCGCGCGCCTGGTTGATCCCGCTCGGCTTTCATCCGTTTGCCTTCAGCCGCGCGCCGCACTTGCCGCGGCTGCGCTGCGGGAAGACGATCGTGCAGCGCCGGTCCTGGACGGTCACGCTGGAGGAGATGCGAGCGCCGACCGGCACCGGCGTGACAACCGACCTGATCACGGCCACAGAGGAACTCCGAGCCGCGCGCGACCTGCCACGCTACGTCTACATCCGCCCGACCGAGCAGGCGCTCCGGCGCAGCGGCGGGGAAGGCCGCGATAAGGATACGAAGCCGGTCTTCATCGATCTCGAAAGTTATCTTTCGCTCGAAATCTTTTATCGCTGGTTGAAAAAGGCGGGCGAAGTAGAAGTCACGGAGATGCTGCCTGATCCGGATCACCTTTGCTGGCACGAAGCCGATGGCCATCGCACCTTCGAGCTCCGGACGCTGATCGTTCCGCGGTCATGAAAATCATCGCTGTGGCGAACCAGAAAGGCGGCGTCGGCAAAACCACGACCGCGGTCAACCTGAGCTGCGCTCTCGCGCAAAGAAAGCAGCGTGTCCTTCTCGTCGACCTCGACCCGCAGGCGAACGCGACCAGCTCGCTCGGCTTGCAGGAGATCGAGGGCGAGAGTCTTTACGAAGTGCTGCTCGGCGGTGCGACGATCGCGGAGAAGGTGCTGCCCACGCGCTTCGCGAATCTCTTCATGATTCCGTCCGACCTCGACCTCGCCGGCGCAGAGATCGAAATCGCGCGGATGGAAAATCATCTCACCCGCCTCACCGAGACCTTCGCCCCCTTCCGGAAAGACAACACTTTCGATTACGTCCTGCTCGATTGCCCACCCTCGCTCGGCATCCTGATGACGAACGCCCTCGCCGCCGCGGACGAGTTGCTCACACCGATCCAGTGCGAGTTTTTTGCGCTCGAGGGCCTGGTGAAAATTGTGCGCGTGATCGAGCAAATCCGGAACTCAGGTGCGAACGATCGCGTCGAGATCGGCGGCATCGTGATGACGATGTTCGACAGCCGGACGAATCTCAGCTCGCAGGTCGTCGCGGAGGTGCGCGAGCATTTCGGCGATCGCGTTTACGAAGTGGTTATCCCGCGCACGGTGCGCCTGAGCGAGGCGCCCAGTTTTGGCAAGTCGATCTTCGACTACGCGCCTACCGGCAGCGGTGCGCGCGCCTATGCGCAGCTCGCGGATGAGTTCATCGCGCGGCACGCGACGCTGGCTCCCGCGAGGGCCGTTTGAGCGACCGAAGCGCTTCGATAATTCGGGCATATCGAAGTCTCCGAAAAGCGTATAATCCC
>JBKJKL010000165.1:0-4704 GCA_046597485.1 Chthoniobacterales bacterium | reverse complement strand
CAACCGGACAGCGGCGAGGAGAAAGCAGAGGGTGGAAGCAAGAACGAGGAGGCGATCCATCGTGCGCGGAATTTAGGGAGCGCACCCTTGCTGGCAACGGGCGACTTCCCGCGCGTCCGCTAATTGATCGTCACGACCGTGCCGACCGGGATCTCGCTGAAGAGTTTCTCTGCCACGTCGGCCGGCAGGCGAATGCAGCCGTGCGACGCGGGATAACTCGGGACCGCGCCGGCGTGCATCCCGAAGTCGCGGCAATTCAGCCGCATGAAATAGGGCATCGCGACCTTGTAGATGCTCGAAACGTGGTCGCGATTCTTGTCCGTGATGACGTATTCGCCGGCCGGCGTGTCAAAGCCTTTCCGACCGGTCGAGATGGGCGTTTGCAGAATCGGCACGCCTTTCTTGATCACGGCGGCACGCTGCGTCGCCAGGCTGATCTCGACCCGCAATTCCTCCGGACTTGGCCCGCGCCCGAGCAGCATCTGGATGCACTTCGGTTTCCCGCTGTGCGCCGCGAAATAGAGCGCGAGCATTTTGAAGCGCTTCGTCAGGCGGTTCTTCTCCGCGCCGGCATCAAGCAGCGCGCGCACGTATTCCGATTTGCCGAGGCCGGCCGCGATCATGAGCACGTTCAAGCCCTCATCGCTCCGCACGTAACCGCGCAGGTCTTCGGATTTCAGCTGCGCGACGAATAACTTTTCCACCGGGACCGGGAGGGCGGTGTTTGGGTCGGCGCCGGCCGCAAGGAGCAGATTGAACATCGCGCCTTCACCGTTCGCGATCGCATGCGCGAGGAGCGGCGTGGTGCGGCCTTCCGCGGTGGGCGCGGCGGGATGTTTACTCAGGACGAGACGGAGGAACGCGGGGTCGCCATTCGCGAGCGCGAGGTGCAGCGCGAGGCGCGTGTCGTCGTTCCAGTCCAGCGTGGGCGGAGCGCGGTCCAGGACGGCGCGGATGATCTCCGGATCGCCGCTCTGGCAGGCGAGCGCGATTAGGTTACGGCCATCGGCCGTCGGCGTTTCCACCTCCGCAAGCGCGGGCAGGAGCAAGGCAACCGAAGCGCGATCCTGCGCCAGCACCGCATAGTGCGCGGCGGTCCAGCCACCAGCATCGGCGGCGTTTAAGCTCGCGGAGCGCCCAGCCAACTGATGCACGAGCTCGGAATCACCCTTGCTCGCCGCGAAGAGCAGCGGCGTTACGCCATGCGTATCGGCCAGGTCCACACTGGCTCCGAGTTCCAGCAGACGGGCAATGAGCGGCTGGTCGTTCTGCTCGATCGCGAGGAGCAGCGGGGTCTTGCCCTCTGCGTTTGGCACGTTCGGGTCGATCTTCTTTTGCACGGAACGCTCGAGCAGTTGCGCATCGCGCGTCTCGACCGCGCGTGCGATCGCATCGTGCGGCAAGGGTGCCGGCCGCAGGAAGAAAAACCAGCCCGCCGCCGCGACGATTGCAGCGCCCACGGTAGCTAAAATTAAGATGCGAATTTGCACGGACTGGGGAGAAACACGCCTATCCTCCAATCGCTCGGTATCAGTGGTCAAGGGGAACCGTCCGCTGCAGGAGCTGTGCCCTCGGTCCGTTGACCTTTCCGGGTCAGCCGTTAGCGTCGCGCCGATGAATTCCGAGACGATCGAGCAGCTGCGCGGTGCAATCCGCGACGTCCCTGATTTCCCGAAGCCGGGGATCATCTTCAAGGACATCACGCCGGTGCTGAAAGACGGCGCGCTTTTCCGCGCCGCGATCGATCTTTTCCTCGCACGCTGCCGGGCGCTGGAGATCGACAAAATTGTCTGCATCGACGCGCGTGGGTTCCTCTTCGGCTCCGCCGTCGCCTACGAACTCGGGCTCGGCCTGGTCCCGATCCGCAAGCGCGGCAAGCTCCCCTACAAAACGGAACGCGCCGCCTACACTCTCGAGTACGGCGAAGCAGAGATGGAAATGCACATCGACAGCGTACAAAAAGGCGAGCGCATCGTCCTGATCGATGACCTGCTCGCGACCGGCGGCACCTCTGCCTCGGCCGTCACCCTGGTCGAGAAAGTGGGCGGCGTGCTCGTGGAAGCGCAGTTCCTGATCGAGCTCGACTTTTTGCACGGCCGCAAAAAGCTCGCCGCTGTGCCGGTCGTTTCGTTCCTGCGCTTCTAGTGCGCGCAGGCGCAGCCCTCGCCGCAACCGCCGCCGCTGCCGTCGTCCGCCACGACCACTTCCATCCGGATTTCCTGTAGCTCGAGCTGATCGTGGATCATGCCGAGGAGCTCGATGGCTCGGTCGCCCGGCATGTGCGCGCAGCGCAACTCGATCCGCGCCGGCTTCCCCTCCAGCTCGGGATGGGCAGTCGTCATCTCGCCATCGAGCACGAAGGAGGCGTAAGCGTTGAACTTCTCCTGCAGCTGATGGAGCTGCTCATCGGCGTCGTCCTCCCACGTCCGCTCCTCGTTCATCACGAGCAGGACCTCGTTCCGTTTTTGATCGAGACCGAACATGTCGATCACTGCCGGGTTCGCGACTCCGGTAGCGGTGGCTGTTTCGTGGTCATGATCGTGGTCGCAGTCGTGGTCTTCGCCGTGCATCGCCGGAAACGTTCAACGTCCCGCCGCGCACGTCCACCGCGGAATCGGCCCGCATTGAAGGTTGGACGCGGCGCGCGGGACGTTGGACGTTTCGCGGTGCCACTCGCTCGTTTCCTTCTCCCGCTCCTCCTCGCCGCGACCGCGGCGCAGGCGCAGTTCACCCCCGCACTCATCCAGAACAACAGCTACTGGAACGACGGCAAAGCGGAGTTCAACATCTACGGTGCCGAGCTGGTGCGCGAAGGCGCGCCGCGCCAAGGAGAGATCCTGCACATCCTGGTGCGGGAGCCGTTCGACCCGAAGCAGCTTGTGAAACCGAACGACCCGAACCAGGCCGGCGCCCTCCAGGTCCTCAAGCTCAACCAGGTGATGAGCGTGCCGACCGGCCTTTACACCTCGCAGCAGATGCACTCGAATTTCTGGCGGGTCGACGATGCGAAGCTGCTCAAGTTCAGCCTAACGAGTGGTGACAGTTGCGGGAATACCTATAAAGAAGCGCGCCGCGAAGGCGACCAGTTCGTCTATGAATACCGCACCTACTGGGATGGCATGGCGCGCGGACAAGAAAACGTGGCAGTGCCGGCAAATGGCTACTTCTACGAGGAGCTGCCGTTCCTCGTGCGCACGATTGACTTTGCCAAGCCGGAGCCGTTCGAGATTCAGCTCGCCGGCAGTGTGATGGGCTCGAAGAAAGACACGTTTATCTTTCAGCCGGCCAAGGTCTCGTTCACCGCCAATGAGCGGAGCATCGAGGTAACGGTGGAACACGCACGCGGCGCGGACCATTTCACCCTCGATCGCCAATTCCCGCATCTCCTGCGCGAGTGGAAAGCGGCTGACGGCAGCCATCTAAAGTTGAAGCGGAACCTGAAAGTGGACTATTGGAATTACAGCAAGCCGGGCGACCGCGAACGCGCTTTGAATAACCCGATGCTGCGGCTCCCGGATTGATGCGGCGACCGCTCCGCGCTAAGCAAGCACCGTGGCCAAAGCGAAAAAGAAACTAACCCTGCTCGGGCGGAGCGAGACGCGCCTCCCGGCCTCGCCCGATCAAGCGCAACTCGAGACCTTCCCGAGTCCAGCGAAGCGGCCCTACACGATCCGCTTCGAGACTTCGGATTTCACCTCGCTGTGCCCGGTCACCGGCCAGATGGATTTTGCGCAAATCGTGATCGAGTACGTGCCAGACCTGCTTTGCATCGAGACGAAGTCGCTCAAGTTTTATCTCGCCTCGTTCCGGAATGAGCGCGCCTTCAACGAGGCGATTACAAATCGGATCCTCGACGATTTCGTCGCCGCCTGCGCGCCGCGCAGTGCGGCAGTCACGGCGGAATTTTCCGCGCGCGGCGGCATCGCCTTGACGGTGCGAGCCGAGCACCAGCAGACGGCCCGGGCCCGCTAGCACTCGTTAGGCAAAATGCCGGACGCGCCTCTCCGCCGGCCCTCATTCGCGGAAGCGTTTCGCTTTTGGCTGAAGCTCGGCTTCATCAGCTTCGGTGGACCGGCCGGGCAGATCGCGATCATGCAGACCGAGCTGGTCGAGAAGCGGCGCTGGGTCGAGCAGTCGCGTTTCCAGCACGCGCTCAATTTCTGCATGCTCCTCCCTGGTCCGGAGGCGCAGCAGCTCGCGATTTACCTCGGCTGGCTGCTCCATCGCACCGCCGGCGGCATCGTGGCCGGGACGCTCTTCGTGCTGCCGTCGGTCTTTATTTTGTGGGGACTGAGCGCGGTTTACGTCAGCTACGGCAACGTCCCGTGGATCGCCGCCATCTTCTATGGACTGAAGCCAGCCGTGCTCGCGATCGTCGCGGTCGCGCTCATTCGTATCGGGCGAAAGTCGCTTACCACTTGGCGAATGTGGCTCATCGCCGCCCTTGCCTTCGTCGCGCTCTTCTGGCTCCGCCTACCGTTCCCTGTCGTCGTCTTCGGCGCGCTCGCTTTTGGATTTCTGAGCACACGCGGGCAGGAAGCCACGGTTTCCGCGAAGGCTGCGCCTAACGAGTCCACGTGGGCGCGCGCTACGCATCATTGTAGTTTGTCTTGTGCTTTGGTGGACACCGATCCTCCTCGCGGGCGCGTGGCAGGGATGGGACGGTACCTTGTTCCAGGAAGGTCTCTTCTTCAGCAAAGCGGC
>JBKJKL010000329.1:0-10925 GCA_046597485.1 Chthoniobacterales bacterium | reverse complement strand
TCATGCCGACGAGCAGCGCCGCGGCGCCGCAGAGGATCGCCTTCAAGCGAGCGGGCTCTCCGGCGAAGCCGCACTCGGGATGATCACATCCTCATCGGTTGCTTGCCGCAGGCGGCGCGGCGCGACCGGTGTCGTAGGGACGAAGAGGGTGAGGAGAGCGGCGATGAGCATCGAAATGCCGCCAAAGACGACTGCGCCCAGGCGATTGAACTGCGGGAACTGCTCCATAACGCGGCTGATCACGATCGCGACCAGGATCTGCGGGATGACGATGAAGAAATTGAAAATGCCCATGTAAACGCCCATCCGCTCGGCCGGGATGGAGTTCGAGAGCATGGCGTAGGGCATGGAGAGGATCGACGCCCAGGCGATCCCGACGCCGGTGAAAGCGGCGATGAGCATCCACGGCTCGCGGATAATTCCGACGCTGGCGAGACCGAGGCCGCCGGCGAGGAGCGAGAAGAAGTGGATCCACTTTGCCGGCATGACGCGGCCGAGCCAGAGGAAGCCCATTGCGGCGAGGAAGGCGACAAAGTTGTATTGCGCAAAGCAGTCGCGCGCGAGATTCAGCCCGCGCTCGTAGGCGGCCGAGCCGGGATCAGTCGCGCCCATGATGTTGCGCGCGACGGCGACGGTGAAAAAGATCCACATGCAGAAAAGCGCCATCCAGGTGAAGAACTGGACCGCGGCGAGCTGCTTCATCCGCGCCGGCATCTCGCGAAAGGCGACCAGGATTTCACCGAAGCCTTCGGACTGCTTGCGCTGCAACGCCTGCAGATCTTCCGGCGGATATTCGCGCGTCGTCAGCACAGTCCACAAGACGGCGGCGAGAAAAACGAACGCGCCCACGGTGAAGGCGATGACCACCGTTTGCGGGATCGGGTGTGCGGCGGTTGTGCTGATGTTCACGCCCGAGCTCTGCAGCCAGCCCGGCAGCTTCGAGGCGATGACCGCGCCGGCGCCGATAAAGACGGACTGCATCGCGTAGCCCACGGTGCGTTGTTCATCCGGAAGGAGGTCGGCCACGAAAGCGCGGAACGGCTCCATGCTGACGTTGACGGAGGCGTCGAGAATCCAGAGGAGCCCGGCCGCCATCCAAAGCGTGCCGCTGTGCGGCATGACGAAGAGCGCGAGCGAAGAAAGAATGGCGCCGGCGAGAAAGTAAGGGCGGCGTCGGCCGAGCGCGCCCCAGGTGCGGTCGCTCATGTGGCCGATGATCGGCTGCACGATGAGCCCGGTGAGCGGCGCGGCCAGCCAGAGGAGGGGCAACTGGCTCTCGTTCGCGCCAAGGTATTCGTAGATGGCGGACATGTTCCCCATCTGCAGCCCCCAGCCGAACTGGATGCCAAAGAAGCCAAAGCTCATGTTCCAGATCTGCCAGAAGCGCAGGCGGGGTTTGTTCATAGGATAGAGAGGCGGCGCATCGCGCGGGTCAGGCCGCTATTTCTCGTCGTGGGCGACTTGGAATTGATTGAAAAAGACGTCGTTCTTCTCGCTGTTGCGATTGAAAGCCGCGAAGCTCTCGACCGTGCCGCTCGCGCTGAATTTGCGGCCGGGCAACTTGGTTAGCTTCTTGTCGCTCAAGGTCTGGATCTCCAAGTCGTAGCTGTCGCTACTGGTAACCGTGATCGTGACGACCACGCCGCTGTCGGTAAAGGCGACGCCGGAATCGGCTGGCTTGCTTCCGTCGTAGATCTGGAAGTTCTCAGTGCCCTGATAGGCGCCAAACTCGAACATCGCGCCTGCGTTATAATCGGTTGTGGCGGAATTGGAGTTGCCCGTGCGCAGGACGAGGCCGACCGCGCCGCCGCCGGCTTCGTCCTTCTCCGATTTTTTCTCGAAGGGGCCGTTCTCGATCATGAAAGAAAACGAATCGCCAACCGCGAGCGGCTTGATGAACGAGCGAAAGGCGACTGCTTGCTCAAAACCGGCGCCATTCGCGAAAAGGCCGAACGCTTTCTGTTCTTTCGCGATGCCGTTGAGATCTTTGTTGTTCTCGGTCGTCGCGATGTAAAAGCCGGCATGTCGATTTTCGCCAGAGGCGTCCGTGGCCATCGCCCAACTACCAAAACCGTGGCCGCCGTTCTTGCCCGCTTCCCAACTGCCGCCGTATTCGGATTTTGCGGCATCGTCTTCCGCCATGTTCGCTGGTTCGCCAAAGGCGACGGTGGCGGCAAGAAGGAGGAGAAGAGACGGTCGCAGCATTCGTCTTGGTTAACCCTTTACTGCGCCGGAACTCAAGCCTGAGATAAGATAGCGGCTCAGGATGAGGAAAAGGAGAACCACTGGGATGGAGACGACCAGCGCGCCCGCGGCGTAGAGGCCCCACTGCGTACTCATGTTCGATTGGAACATCTTGAGCCCGAGCGGGAGGGTGAACTTGTCCGTGTCCTGCAGGATAAGCGCAGCGACGACGTATTCGTTCCACGCCGTCATAAAGGAGAAGAGCGCGGTGATGGCCATCGCAGGCTGAGCGAGCGGGAGGACGACGAGGCGGAAGGATTGCCAGCGGGTGCAGCCGTCGATGCCGGCGGCTTCTTCGAGCGAGAGCGGGATGGTGTCGTAGTAGCCCTTGAGCTGCCAGATGCAGAATGGAAGGGCGGTAGCGCTGTAGATGACGACTACGCCGAGGTAGGAATTGATCAGGTTGAGTTTGATCAGGATGAGATAAAGCGGGAGGAGGAGCATCGTCGCCGGGAACATCTGGGTGACGAGGAGGCCGTTGAGGACGGAGCTGCGACCGAGAAATCGAAAGCGCGAAAGCGCATAGCCGGCAGTCGAGGCCAGAGCCACGCCGGTGAGCGTGACGGCGAAGGCGATCAGGGCGGAGTTCCCGACCCAGCGCAGAAACGACGTCTCGGTGAGGAGAATGCGGAAGTTGGCCAGCGTCGCGCCCGCCGGGATGGGACTGAGCGAGGTCGAGAGCAACTGATCGCCGGGCCGGAGCGCGATGGTGACGATCTGCACCACCGGATAAAGCGCGAAGAGGCCGAAGAGCGTGAGGAGCGCGTAGCTCATGGCAACGCGAAGGAGCGGGCGTTCGCCCCGGGACGAATTCGAACGGCGGTTCATCGATTACAAGCGCACCCTCTATAAACAGCAACGCCGCGTGAAGTCACGCGGCGTTGCGAAGTTTGAGATGTCCGCGGCGGATCAGTTGGGGAAGAGCGTGCTGCCCGAGCGACCGCGCACGATTGTCGCGTCGCCAGAATTCACGTTTCCGTCGCAGTTGTAATCGAAGCGGAAGTTGGTGCCATCGGTGGCCTGCCCAGCGCGGCTGCGGGTGGCCGCGTAGTCGCCCGAGTTCACGGTCCCATCGCCACTGGCGTCACCGACCAACACGCCCATCGTGACCGCAACGTCGTTCTTGTTCGAGCCGTCATCCACATTGGAAAGAGTCACCGTGACGAACTGGGGAACCGCCGTCGAAGCGACGCCCAGATTCACTGTGGCTTGGTTGCTACCGCTGCCGCTGGACGAGTCCACCGTACCGGTGCCGGAGGTGACGGCCGCGTTGGTGAAGCTAACATTCTGCGGGAAGGTCACAACGATCTGATAGCCGCCTCCGACCGGAGCACGCGACTCGACCGCCGGAGTGCCGCTGACCGGCAGGTTCAAGTCAAAGGTGTTTCCACCGTGCACTTTGCGCGAGACGGCGCTCAAAGCCTGGACCGGGAAGCTGTTCGTCCAGAACACCGTGCCTGGGCTACCGGTCGCTGCCTTGCGGACAATGAAGCCAGTGCCGAGGGGGATCAGGTCGTTGCCGTGATCGAGCAGGTTGGCATCACCGGTGAGGCGCCAGTTAAAGTTCTGAGCAGGGTCGCGGTAGTAAACGGACGGCGGATTGTTGAAGCCGACCAGGCCGTTCTTGAAGAGGAGGAGCTGATCGTTCGCGCCGAAGGAACCGTCGGCCGCATTCAGGCCGGTCATGTTGAGCGTGATGTCGATCGGGCGGAGAACGGAGACCGGATTGTCCTGCTGGATGCTTGCTTGGATGCGAAGCGGAACGCTCAGCTTCTTCGTCAGGACTGCGCCGAGCGTGGTCAACGGGCGGGTCGGCGAACCGTTTTGGTTCCGGACTTTCAGGTAGCTATCGGGGAGGAGAAGATCGTCGCCGTGATCAGTCACGTTGTCGCCGACAACGCGCCAGCCGACGTTGCTCGTCGTGCCGTCGGCGTTGTTGCTGAAGTAGTAGGTCGCCATCGGAGGCAGATCGATGCCGGTGCCGGAATCGTTCGGGATCATGATCTGCGTCTTCATCTGGGTGGTGGAGGTCGTGGGCGTGAACGAGACGTTCATGTCGCCGGCCGGGAAGACAGTCGAAAGGGTCCAGTAGGGAACGACCGTGACCTGCGTGTTTTGCGTGACGCCGGTGAGCGGCTCGACGCTGGTGTCGACGGTGATCGTGTTCGCAGTGTTACCGGTGATCAGGTAGGTGTGGCCTTCCTTCGGATTAGAAGCGCCGCCGCCGCCGATGAGCGCGTAGTAATGGTTCGGCTGGCTGCCGGCCGCGTAGACATACTTATTCGGGGTCAAACCAGGCGAACCGGTGAGGGTGACCGTGTTCGCGGTGACTGACTGGACGCCGCCAGCAAAATCAGGCGGGCGAATGAATGGAATAGAGATGTTCGAGTCGGCGTCAGCTGTCAGAGAGAGGTTCGCAAAACCGACAGGGTCGGTCGCGACTGTGACAGCCGAAGCCAAGCCTCCAGAACAAAAGAGAGCGAGGGTAGCGAGGGGAAGGATGGAGCGTTTCATACGGTTAATTGGAGACACCAAGTGAGGCGGGACGAAGATTAGGGGTTGGAAAATTGTGCAGCAAGGATATTCGAACGGAGATTCAGTAATATTTCCGGGGCCTTTTCCAACCCCGTTAGTAGGGAAAATTCAGTCTTTGACGGTCCGGGGTTACCAAAAAAATCGCGGCCGTCATTATGGTGCGAAAGTGACTTGGAGACGGAGGAACTCTTTCGCGTCGGCCGACATCGGCTGGGCGGAACGCACGGTCACGGTCTCCGATCGGGACCCGGCCCGGGCACAAGGGCCGCGATCTGCGCGGTGCGGGGTGGGGGAGTGCTGCTTTGCGCAAAGCCCGTCACAGCGTTCAGGCCAATCAGGAGCAGGCACGCGCGGAGGCGTCCGCCGACGAAGAGTGAGGATTTCATGGAGTGGGGGAGGTGGCGGATTGCGCAGCGGGATCCGGAAAGCCGACGACCGCAAAATGCGGCGTGCGGGGTTCCATTTATATAACGCGGAAAATTTGCCGAAACCGGCTCAGGAAATTTGCAATGACGGAAACCACTGCTGACCATTAGAATTGTGGCGCTCATGGAACCACTGCGGCAGGACCTCCCCGACTTCGCCGTGGTCGACCAGCTGATCGGAGAGCTTTCCGCCGCCAAGCAGGCGACTCTACCGGCCGGCGATAAGCTTTCGCTCCTGCAGTTGCTCCCGCAGGTCTACGACGACCTGCGCGCGGTCGCCCGCACCTATCTACAGCGGGAACGAAACGGCCACACCTTGCAACCGACCGCCCTCGTCCACGAAGCCTATCTGCGCCTGCTCGAGCAACGGATCGCCACTTGGGAAAATCGCGCGCATCTGCTCGCCATCGCGGCTCGGACCATGCGTCGCATCTTGATGACTCACGCCGAGGCCCGGGGCGCGGCCAAGCGCGGTGGCGGCGCGCCCAGCCTCAGCCTCGACCTCGCGCTCGACGTTTTCGATCAGCGCGATGTCTCCGCGACCGCGGTTAATTTTGCTCTCCATGATCTTGAAGTGCTCGATCCGAGGCAGGGGCAAATCGTCGAACTCCGTTTCTTTGGCGGTTTGAGCGTGGGAGAGACGGCGGAGGTGCTCGGCATCTCCCCGGCGACGGTGAAACGCGAGTGGGCCATCGCGAAACTCTGGCTGGCGCGCGCTCTGGCCGACGCAGCGTAAATACGCGATGACTCCGGCGCTCTGGCAACAGGTGAAGGTCGTGCTCGGGCGCGCCGTGGAGATCGACGAGACCGGCCGCCGCGCCGAATTCATCGCCACCGCCTGTGGCGACGACACCGCGCTCCTGCGCGAGGTGCAGTCCTTCATCGGCAGTCCGCTTCCGGCAAAGTTGGAAGACTGTGCGGAGACTCTCCAGGTCACATCGGATCACCTGGTTGATCCGGCGCTCGGACAGCGCTTCGGCGCCTATCGGGTGGTGCGCGAGCTGGGCCGGGGCGGGATGGGCGCGGTTTACCTCGCGGAGCGCGCGGACGCGGAGTTTACGAAAGAGGTCGCGATCAAGGTCTTGAAGCGCGGCACCGACACAGACGAAGTTCTGCGTGGCTTTCGGGCGGAGCGCGATATCCTCGCGCGGCTGGAGCATCCGAATATCGCGCGGCTGCTCGACGCTGGCACGACCGAGAACGGCCTGCCCTACTTCGTCATGGAGTATGTCGTCGGCACCCGGCTGGACGATTACTGCTTCGCGCAGAACCTTTCCGTGGTTGGGCGGCTCCAGCTTTTCCTCAAGATCTGCACCGCAGTCCAGTTCGCGCACCAGAACCTGGTCATCCACCGTGACCTGAAGCCGGCCAATATCCTAATCACGAGCGAGGGCGAGCCGAAGCTACTCGATTTCGGCATTGCCAAGCTGATCGCGCCCGGGGAAGCCGCGCTCCAGATGACGGCGCACGACCAGCAGCGCCTGACGCCGGCCTACGCTTCGCCGGAACAGGTGCGCGGCGGGGCGATCACCACCGTGAGCGACGTCTACTCGTTAGGCGCAGTGCTCTACGAGCTGATCGTCGGGCGTTCGCCCCATCACTTCGATATGACGCATCCCTCGCCTACGGAGTTGTGGCGAGTGATTGGTGAAAACGCTTCGCCGCGGCCGAGCACGGTGGCGCGCGATCCGCAGATCGGGCGGAGCCTACGCGGCGATCTCGATAACATTCTGCTTACGGCCTTGCGCAAGGAAACAGCGCGCCGCTACAGCGGAGTCACCGCCCTCGCTGAGGACATCCGGCGTCATCTCGAGCGCCGGACAATCCGGGCGCGCCCGGCCACTTTTGCCTACACGGCCTCTCGCTTCATCAGCCGGAACCGCACCGCGGTCACGCTCGGCGGCCTGGCCACGGTAGCGCTCTTCGGCGCGACGGTGAACACGATAGTGAATGAACAGCGCGCCCAGAAGGAAGCGCGGCGGGCGGAGCGGCACTTCAGCGACGTCCGCACCTTAGCAAACTCATTCCTTTTCGAATTTCACGATGCCATCGCCACCCTACCAGGCGCGACGGCGGCGCGGCAACTGGTGGTCAGCCGCGCCCTCGAGTATCTCGATAAGCTCTCTCGCGAGACGGCCGGCGATGCCGAGTTGCAGACCGAGCTGGCCAGCGCCTATCTGCGCATCGGCGATGTGCAGGGGAAGCCCTACACGCCGAACGTGGGCGATTTTGCTGGGGCCGTCCGTAGCTACAGTCGTGCGCTCGAGATTATCCGGCCGCTCGCGATGAAGGAGCGGGGGAGCGAGGTGACCGCTCGGCGACTGGAGACAAACGCTCTCGCCAGCCGGGCCGCGGTGGAGGCGCGCCTGCAGCGACTCGATATCGCGGAGAGCGATAACCGCCGAGCCCTCGAGATTGCCGGGCAACTCCTAAAAGAGGCCCCCGAGCGGGCGGATGAGTGGCAGCGGTTGATCGCGACTTGCACCGTGGGCTTGGGCGACGCCGTCCAGGCTGGCAACCACGCCTCGCACGATCTCGAGCGCTGGCGCGAGGCGCTCGGCTACTACGAGCGCGCTCTTCCATTGATGGAGAAGCTGGCCGCGGCGCATCCCGACAGCTTTCAGGATCAACGCTGGCTTTCGAAGTGTTACTCCAGGATCGCCGGCACGCTGGGCGAGATCGGCTACGCGACGAAGGACGGGGACGCGTTTACTCGGTCGCTCGAGCTACATCGCCAACGCGACGAGGTGGACGCCGCACTCCTCGCCCGCGATCCGGGCAACGCTCAGCTTCAGCGCAACATCGCCGACGGCTTGGTGGCGATCGCCTACACCCGAGTGTTGGCGGAGCGGGACCTCGCCCTCGCCGCCCAGGAGTGCGATCGCGCCCTGCAGATCGAGCAGATCTTGGTCGACGCCGACCCCTCAAACGTAGAGGCGCAGCAGGACATCAGCTATGCGCACTACATCAGCGGCCGGGTCCGCCAGGCGCAGGGTGCGATCGAGGCCTCGCGGCTTCAATACAATCAATGCATCGCCCTCCTCGAACCGCTCGTCCGCGCAAACCCGGACAATGTCGAGACCGCCTTTGACCTGGCCCGCGCACAACAAGGCCTGGCCGAGTTGAACGGCACCGCCACGACGGTGCAAAACGAGGAGGAATAGCCGGCTCCGGACAGGCAAAACGCGGGAGCCGCAGCCCCCGCGTTTACCTGGAAATGTTGGAAACGAGCGTTAAGCCGCAGGCTTCAGGCTGTTCAAAATCTTACCGACTTCGGCTTGGTGCTCGGCTTCTTGGTCGCTCGAAACCCAGTAGGTCATGATGAGGAGCTTATCCTTCACCGGCACGAAACAGATGCTGATCGAGGCCGCGCCGTCTTCGTCTTTGCCCTGGAAAATCATCTCTTCGGCGTCGATGCCGTTAATCTTGAACTTCTGCTCCTTCTTCGATTTCTCGTCGAGGGTGACGCCGTGCTCTTTCAGCATCGCGAAGGTGCTGTCGATCTCCGCGTTCACGCCCTTCGTGCTGCCGACAGCCACGACCGAGAGATAAACGGCGCCGTCGTCGCTTGTTGCGCCGATGCCGTTGTCCACTTCTTCATCGAGGTCCCAGTCGTCCGGGAGGGTGATCGCGGCGATGGCGAACTCTTCGTTCGGCACTTGCACCGTTTTCGCATGGGCAGAGAGGGCGGTCAGGCTGGCTGCGGTGAGCAGGGTAAGAAAGAATTTGGTCATAGGTATTGGGTAATAGAGCAGCAATGTAGCGGATCGCGGGCCAATTTACGGGCGATCACGCGAAATTAATTCGCGCAGGACGAAGGGTAGGATGCCGCCGTGTTTGTAGTAGTCGATCTCGATCGCGGTATCGATGCGCAGCTTGACCGGGACCGAACGCGTCTGGCCGTCCTTTGCCTTGATCCCGAGCGTGACGGTCTGGCCGGGCTTCATTGCATCTGAAAGGCCGGTGATGCTAAAGGTCTCGCTCCCGTCGAGCCCGAGGCTTTGCGCGTTTGTGCCGTCCTCGAACTGGAGCGGGAGCACGCCCATCCCGACGAGGTTGGAGCGATGAATGCGCTCGAAGCTTGCGGCCACGACCGCCTTCACGCCGAGCAAACGGGTGCCCTTCGCGGCCCAGTCGCGCGAGGAACCGGTGCCGTATTCCGTCCCAGCCAGAATCACGAGCGGAGTGCCGGCGGCCTGGTATCTCACCGCGGCGTCGTAGATCGACATCTGCTCGCCGTCCGGCTGGTGCTTGGTCACGCCGCCCTCGATCCCGGGCACCATCAGGTTCTTGATCCGGACGTTGGCGAAAGTGCCGCGGGTCATGACGAGATCGTTGCCTCGCCGCGAGCCGTAGCTATTGAAATCGGTCGCCTCGATTCCGCGCGACTTCAGGTATTGCCCGGCCGGCGAGGTCGGCTTGATCGCACCTGCGGGCGAGATGTGATCGGTCGTGACCGAGTCGCCGAAGATGCCGAGCGGCCGCGCGCCCTTGATGTCCGCGATGTGGCCGGCTTCCATCCCGAAGTTTTGGAAGAAGGGCGGCTCGTGGATGTAATCGCTCGCCTCGTCCCACTCGTAAATCTCGCCCGTGCTGGACGGGATCTCGTTCCACTTCGGGTTCTGCGCGCTGAAGTCGCGGTAGAGCCGCTGGAAGACTTCCGGCGTGAGCGCGGTGCGGAGGGTGTCGCGGATTTCCTGCAGGCTCGGCCAGAGCTCGCGGAGGTAAACATCCTTCCCGTCCTTGTCTTTGCCTAACGAGTCCTTCGAGAGATCGATGTCGACCCGTCCAGCGAGGGCGAAGGCGACCACGAGCGGCGGCGACATGAGGAAGTTCGCCTTAATGTTCTGGTGCACGCGCGCCTCGAAGTTGCGATTTCCGGAGAGGACGCTCGCAGCGACGAGATCGTTCTCGTTGATCGCCTTCTCGATCTTCGGATCGAGCGGACCGGAGTTGCCGATGCAGGTGGTGCAGCCGTAGCCGACGGTCTGGAAGCCGAGCTGATCGAGATACTTCGAGAGACCGGTTTTGTTCAGGTAATCGGTCACGACTCGGGATCCGGGCGCGAGCGACGTCTTGACCGAAGGATCGATCGTTAGGCCGCGCTCGACCGCTTTTTTGGCGAGTAATCCCGAGGCGAGCATGACGCTTGGGTTGCTTGTATTCGTGCAACTCGTGATCGCGGCGATGAGGACGCTGCCGTGCCCGATCTGCGCGTGGCCGTCCTTAAATTCCGGCGCGTGCGCCGACTCGATCATGTCAGCTGGCGTAGCGGTCGGGCGGTTTGTGACCATCTCGCGGTCGCCCTGCGTGACGCCGATTTCTTTCCCACCGGCTGCGACTATGCCCTCGCCGGTATCGGTCGGGCTGTTGACGCTCGCTTCCTTCAGAATTTCGTCGGACGGATGCGCGTGCCCGTTCAAGTCGAGCGGGAACATTTTGCCTAACAAGTCCTCGCTCTTGCCGTAGCCGCCTTCCTTCACGCCTTTGGTGAAAAGCGTGCGGAAGGTGCTGCCGAGTTCCGGCAAGTTAATGCGATCCTGCGGGCGCTTCGGCCCGGCCACGCTCGGCTGCACGTCGCCAAGGTCGAGCTCGAGATCGACGCTGTAATCGACCTCGCCCCTCCGCGGAATACCGAACATTTTCTGGGCGCGGAAGTAGTTCTCGAATGCCACGCACTGCTCCTCCGTGCGGCCGGTCGCACGCAGGTAGGCGACCGAC
>JBKJKL010000187.1:0-5250 GCA_046597485.1 Chthoniobacterales bacterium | reverse complement strand
ACGATGCCCATGATCTTTTTCCGCATCTCTTTTTCCGGACCGAAGATGTCGATCGTGTTCCCGTAGCTCTTGCTCATCTTCTCGCCGTCAAGGCCGGGGACGGTCTCGGTCGCGGTCTGGATGCGCGGCTCCGGCAGCTTGAAGACGTCACCGAAGGTTTCGTTGATCTTGATCGCGATGTCCCGTGTCACCTCCAGGTGCTGCTTCTGGTCCTTGCCCACCGGCACGACGTCGCTGTCGTAGATCAGAATATCGGCCGCCATCAGCACTGGATAAGTGAAGAGCCCGGCCGAGGCGGGCAGGCCGCGCGCGACTTTGTCTTTATAAGAATGGCAGCGCTCGAGCAGCCCCATCGGCGTGACTGTAGAGAGAATCCAAGCAAGCTCCGCCACCTGCGGCACATCCGACTGGCGGAAGAGCGCGGCGCGGTCGGGGTCGAGCCCGCAGGCGAGGAAATCGAGTGCGACGCGACGGG
This sequence comes from Chthoniobacterales bacterium, assembly GCA_046597485.1. GTDB lineage: Bacteria > Verrucomicrobiota > Verrucomicrobiia > Chthoniobacterales > UBA10450 > JACCTI01. The sequence goes on along the minus strand of JBKJKL010000187.1, from coordinate 4,775 downwards.
TGTGCTCGAGCAAGGCGGCGGCGTTCTGCAGGCTCGTCAAAGCGTGGTAATCGGCCACGAAATAGAAGGCCTCGCCTTCGTCCTGCAGTGCGATCGCCGGCCGCATCATCCCGAAGTAATTTCCGATATGGAGGACGCCGCTGGGCTGGATGCCGGATAAAATGCGCATGCTTGTTGAGGTAGCGAATTTACGGCAGGTAAACGCCCGCGCCAGCCGCGAAAGCAACCGGGCTAGGGACGCAGCCGGCGGAAGGAAGGATCGAGCGTAACCGCCCGCTGGAAATGCACCCCGGCCAGGTCGCGCATCCCGAGGCGCTCCAGACGCAGGCCGAGCATCCAATGATAGCCCGCAATCTCCGGCGTGTTCCGTTCCGCCTGATCCCGGTGCGTGGTCGCTTCCGCCGACCGGCCTAACGAGTCCAGCGCGCCGGCGAGAAAACTGCTCGCCAGCGGCAGGCGCGGGTTGTGCGATAGCGCCATTTCCCAGGTCATGATTGCACCCGACTGATCGCCGAGTTGCCAAAGCGATTCGCCCAGTTCCTGGCGGGCGAGGATCAAGTCATCGCGCTCCGCGAGCGCGCGCTCGAGGTCGGTCTTCGCTTCCTCGTAGCGGCCGAGCCGATTCAGGATCGATCCGCGGTAATAGAGACTGAGCGCTTTTGCCTGTGCGCGTTGATTTGCGGCCGCGACCGCGAGCGTCTCGATCGCCAGTGGCGCGTCGCCGCCGAGGTGCTCGAACCAAGCCAGCTTGGCCAGCAGGTCGCCGTTGCGGAGCAGGCCGAAGCGGCGAGTGAGCGCGAGATGGCTCCGCCCGCTTTCGATCGTCTCGCGGTCCGCCGGATTCACCCAGGCGCGCGGGTCGGCCTGCGCGAGCGCGAGTTCATCCGGCACCTGCAAACGCTGGAAGGCGCGGTCGCCCTGCACCTCGTGATAACGAATCCATCCTGTGTGCGCGGTGAGCAGCAGCACGAGCAACGCGCCCGCGGCAAAAGCCCACCCGGCTGGCCGCAGCGCGCCGGCGATTTTCAGCTGCGTCTGGTGAAGCGAGAGGTCCCGTTTGCGGAGCAGATGCCAGCCGCGCAGGAGCAGGAAGGTGGCGACCGCTGCGGTGCCGAGCGCCATCAGGAAGGGCACTGCGCCATACGCTCCGCGAAAGGCGAAGAAGCAGCCGGCGAAGACCAGCGCGGCCGCGATTTCCTCCGGCCAAGTGAGCGAAAAGCGGCTTGGCGTTTTGGTTTTCCGCACCCCCAAGGCTGGCGCGCCGAAGCCGTAGTAGAGCGCGTTTGTCGGGCAGGCCGAGACGCAGTCCATGCATTTCATGCAGCCGGGGTCGACCACCATCTTGTAGTCCCGCACCTCCTGATGCACGACCACGTTTGAGGTGCACACGGCAGTGCAATGCCCGCATTGCATGCAGGCATCGGTCACGCGGATGCGCGCGGGCGCGACCTGTTCGACCACGGCGAAGATGCCGCCATACGGACAGGCATAGGTGCAGAAGCCTTTCGCGCCCAAAAAGTAGACGGTCGCAAAACCGCAGATGAGCAGGAAGGGGATCGCGATCGCGACTGGCGGGAAGGTGCTCCAGAAGTCGGAGGTCACGATGTGGTTAGTGAACGGCGGGAGCACGGGGCCGGGCTCCGCGCTCAGGAGGAGACGATAGACCGTCGGCCAGGCGAACATGTAGAAGGCGGCAAGGAGCGGGACGAAAAGAAGCAGCCGAGAACGAAAAGGCCGCGGCGTAATCCCGATCTTCTTCATCAGCCAGCCGCAGGAATCCTGCAGGGCGAGGATGTGGCAGCCCCAGCCGCAGACGAAACGGCCAAAGAGCATGGTCGCGAGAATGGCGAGGGCGAAAAAGATGAAGCCGGCGTTGATCGCGCCGTGCTGCAGCGTCTGCATCGATTCGCTCGGCTCGATCGGCGAGATGGTGCGGCCCTGGAGGCGCCACTGGATGAAGTGCGCAATCATCGCAAGGTTCAACGCGAGCAGGACGCCGGCGCGCCAACGGGCGCGGCGCGATTCCCCCCAGCGCGGCCGGGCGGTCGGCGCAGGACTCTGGCGATTCTCGCGGCCCGTTTTAACGAATGCAGCTGGCTTCACGGGATGGAGATGCAATCATGAGCCAACCAGCGTGGCGTGAAAATAGTACTCAACCTTTTCCGATAAACCAGCTAGACACCTGATCACTCGGTCCTCCCGTCGCGGCTTCTCCCCTTTTCCGCGGCGGTTTTTCCACCCTACACCAAGCCCTCCTCTCTTCGAATGACCTCCCGTATTATTCTCCACGCCATTGCGCTGCCCGCAGCGCTCCTCCTTTGCACCAGCGCGCCGCACGCGCGCGGACAAGCCAACGAAACCGTCACCGGCACCCTTGAGAAACTGGTCGCCACCAAAGGCACCGTGACGCTGAACCTGCAAGGCGCGAATGCGCCGCTCGAGTATGAGGTAGGCCGCGAGTCCTGGCTCACGATCATCGTCTTCAACAAAAACTTCCGTGCCGTGGACGGCGGCACCCTGCCGCTGATTTCCACGCAGGCGGGCAAAGTGCCGGAAGCTTTCGGCGTTTCGCTCGGCCGGCTCGCGCTCGAGAAACTGCCCGCCGGTGGCCAGTATGAGCTCGCGGTACGCGATGCCGATAGCGGCCTCGTTCTCTTCAATGTCGACCGCTTCGAATATCAATACGACGCCGCGGGGCGCGTGCTGCGGATGAACGACGCGCGCCTCGTCTTCTCCGACGAATTTGCGCAGCAGCTCGGGCGCAAGGCCGATGCAGGCCAGCCGGCCGGCACGATTACCTTGAGCACGGCGATGTATCCGCTCGAGGTGAACACCTTCGTCGAAGGCGAGATCCGTTCCTCCACTATGCCGGTGAATCGCGATCCGAGCGCGCCGAATGCTGTCCCGGGTCCGGACGTGATCGTGGGCGATATGCCGAGCATGGTGCAATCAGGCAGCTCCGGCACGCAGGTCGGCCTCGCGATCGCCACCACCTCCTGCAACAACGGCACGACCGAGTTAAACTGGAATGCGCTCCCTTCGACCGATCACCCGGTTATCCCGCAGAACCTCTACCGGATGAGCGGCGGCGCTACAAACAACGACCGCTTTGAGCAGCTCGGCCAGTCGTGGCTGAAACACGCCTTCACCGCCCTGCAGCAGAACGCCTGCGCCTTTGGTTGCGCGGCTTCCGGCACCGGCACGCGGCTCGGCGTCGGCTGCTCCGATCCCTACGACACCAGCCTGAACGGAAGCCAGACCGGCCTTGGCTCACGCGCTTGGGTCAATCCCTACACCGGCTTCTTCCCTGGCGGGACCGACGTGAATGGCCAACCGGTTTCGCGCGACCACACCGGCCACACCCATAGCGGAACCAGTCACCGCATCTTGGTTGATGCCGCGAACCTCAACACCACTCTCAACGCCGGTGCGACCTACTTCGCGGAAGCGATGTATGTCACGCCGCATGAGTATGCCTGGTGCATCTCGCACCCGGGTGAGTGCAATATGGACAACAACGTCTCCTACCGCCGCTTCAATGTCACCGGCACGACCACGTTTACCTTCAGTGCCGCGGCCGCAACAGTGCGGACGCAGCCGGCAATCAACGCCTGGACTGGCGCCACGGTGAAGCAGATCCGCCCCGCGACTGACGATGGCATCGGCTACGTCGCCTACAAGGTCAGCGGCCCGGTGAACGGCATCTACCATTATGAGTATGCCATTTTTAATCAGAGCCTCGACCGCTCCATCCAGTCCTTCAGTGTTCCGATGAACTGCGGCGTGACCTTGAGCAACGTCGGCTTCCGCGCGCCGCTTAATCATCCGGCGATGGCATTGGACGGCAGCTTGAACAGCACCGGCTACAGCAATGCGGCGTGGACGCCGAGCCAGACCACGGCCGCCATGACCTGGAACAGCGAGACCTTTGCCCAGAATCAGAACGCGAACGCGCTCCGCTGGGGAACGATGTTCAACTTCCGTTTTGACTCCGACCGCCCGCCGCAGACTGCGATGGCCACGATCGGTTTCTACAAGACGGGCAGCCCGATGACCGTCGCGATCGACGTGCCTTCCGCGGCCTGCTCGCCCGTCCAGGTGACGACTGCAGTCTCGCGCAAAGTGCACGGCACCGCCGGTACCTTCGACCTGAATCTCCCGCTCACTGGCGTGCCGGCGGTCGAGTCGCGCAGCGGAGGGACAGGTGGCGATCACACCATCGTCGTTACCTTTAATAACAACGTCGTGAGCGGCAGCGCGACCGTCTCGGCCGGCAACGGCAGTGTCTCGGGTTCGCCCGCTTTCTCCGGCAACACGATGACGATTAACCTGACCGGCGTCCCGGACGGGCGGCAGCCGACGATGACCCTTGCGACCGTGATGGACAGCTTCGGCCAGACGATGCCGGACACGGCGATCCCCGTGGGCTTCCTCTTGGGTGACGGGAACAGCGACGCCTTGGTGAACTCCGGCGACGTTATCGTCACCCGCAGTCGCGCTGGCCAGACGACCGACACGACCAACTTCCTCACAGACGTGAATTTGGATGGCATGATCAACAGCGGCGATGTGATCGTCGTCCGTTCGCGCTCGGGCAACTCCATCACGCCCGTGCCGGCAATGGCAAACCGCTGAGGTCGCTAGTTCTTTTACGAGACGCCTGACTCGCGCGCTGCGTGGGTCAGGCGTCCTTCGTTTGATGGCCGCGCGAACCCTCCTGCAGCGAGGGCACGATCGGGGAAAGTTCTCCCTCGCTCGCGAATCGTGCTCGCAAT
>JBKJKL010000385.1:0-3238 GCA_046597485.1 Chthoniobacterales bacterium | reverse complement strand
ATCATCCGAATGTCGCGACCTTCGGGCGATTTGCCTAACGAGATCATTTTCAGTTGCTGCGGCGCGGCGGCGACGAGCTTGCGCAACCAGGCGGTGGTTTCGTCGTAGGTCGGGGTGAGGCGGAAGTCGGTTTTCTCCGCGGGCGTGATCCACGGGTCATCCTTCGGCGCGATCAGCGATTGGCTCTTCCCATTCCAAAGCGACTGGGGCGGGAGAATAGGCTGGCTCGCCGCGGCCGAGAACTGCGGGGCGGGTGCGGAAGAGGCTGCGGGCGATCGCACAGTCGCGAAAACACCGAGCCCGATCAGGAATACGCAGGTACGGAGCGAAGATTTCATGGCGTTTCAGATACGAACGAAAACCAATGCGCAATGCAAGCTCACCGCCGATGCCAGGTATTCTGGGGAGCGCACGCGCGCTCCCAGATAATTGCCGCCTCGCGTGGAATGACGCGCGATCGAGCAGCCTAACGAGCTTGATCTTTACCGCGATCGGGATCGGATCGAACCGATTGCGCCGCCTCGGCCCCATTTTGACTGGTCATCCGGGAGTCGCCTGCGGTAGGATGGAATCTCGATCTTCCCTCACAAGCCCTATGCACTTTCATTCGTTGATCCCTTTTCGTTCTAGCGTCGTTGGCTTGTTCGCCATTGCTTTTTTAGGGGGCTCGCTCGTTCTGGCCTCGGCGCAAACGGAGCGCCTGCTCAGTCCGCCGTTTTTTCCGACTATCGGATATGTGAATTACTCCATGGTCACCGCGGACCTCAATGGCGATGGCATCCCGGATGTCGCCACGTCGGATGAGGACGGGACGACGGTGGATATTTTGCTCGGGACCGGCGACGGCGCTTTCCAAGCGGCGCGAAGTTTTGCCGCCGGCAATGGCCCATCCGCGATCGCGGTCGGCGATATGAATGGCGATGGTAAACCCGATCTCGTCCTGCCCGATTCGAACGCGAAGAAAAACGCGGTCGCGATTCTTCTCGGTAATGGCGACGGGACTTTCCAAGCCAAGAAACAATTTGAGGGCGGAGCTTTCCCTGATTCGGCCGCTCTCGGCGACTTCAACGGCGACGGCCGGTTGGACGTGGTGGTCACCAACGCTTCGATCAACGCCGGGACAATCAATGTCATGCTCGGCAATGGCGACGGCACGTTGCAGATGCCGACTCCTTTTACGACCGCGAAGAATCCGCGCTCGGTGGTGGTGGGCGACTTCGACGGCAATGGCCGGCTCGATCTGGCGGTCGCGACCCTGGTCGGCAACGCGGTGAGCGTGCTGCTCGGGAACGGCAACGGCACTTTCCAAGCGCGTCAGGATTACCCGACGGGAACGTCGTCGTATGCGGTCATCCAAGGTGACTTCAATGGCGATGGCCGGATGGACCTCGTGGTTTCAAACACAAGCAGCCGCACCATCAGCCTGCTGGTCGGGAACGGAAATGGCACTTTCCAGCCTGCGATCAACACGCCGACCGCTTACGATCCGCGCAACCTGACGGCGGGCGATCTGAATCAGGATGGCCGCCTCGATCTGGTCGTCTCGGAAGGTCTGCTCACGGTCTATCTCGGCTTGGGTGACGGGACGTTTCAGCCCCCGAGTCATTATTCACCGGGCGGATCGGCGGCGGTAATCGGCGACTTTGATGGCCGTGCCGGTCTCGACCTGGTGGTGGGCGCGGCTGGACCTGACTTCGCGCCGGGGATTGCGTTGCTCTCCGGGCTCGGCGACGGAACTTTCCTCGCCCCTCGATCGTTTCCCACGCCTTTGAATGTGCTCGCCTCCGGCAGCCGTGACCTGAATGGCGACGGCAAACCGGACTTGGTTGTCACAAGCACTCTCGCTTCCTCCGGCACTAATCAGGCTTCGGTGTTTTTAAATTCCGGGGACGGCACCTTCGCCGGGCACACCGATTACGGCACCGGACAATTACCGGGCGCGCTCTCTTTCAGCGATTTGAATGGCGACAATATCGATGACATCGCGGTCGCCAACCGAACCGACAACTCCATCAGCATCTTGCCCGGAAACGGAAACGGCACCTTCCTGGCGCGCCAGGATTTTGCGACCGGCACGTCGCCGCAGTCAATCGCGGCCGGCGATCTGAATGGCGATGGTCGGGCTGATCTGGTCACCGCAAACAACCTCGCCGAGGGCACGTTGAGCATTCTGCTCAACGCAGGCAACGGTTCGTTTCCCGCGCACACGGAACTGTCGGCCGGCCCTTATCCCGGCACCGTGGCGGTGCAGGATTTGAACGGGGATGGCAAACTCGATCTGGCGGTCAGCTACGCGCAGACGAACGGATTGGGGGCGATGCTCGTGAGCGTCTTTCTCGGCCAAGGCGACGGGACTTTCCAGTCGCGGGTCGACTATCCGCTCGGCGGGACCCCGACCTCGGCCGTGGTCGGTATTTTCGATGTGAACGGCGATGGCAAGCCGGATCTCGTCGCGGCCCGGTCGGATCAGGTGACGTCGGTTTTCCTCGGTAACGGTGATGGCTCGTTTCAACCGGCCGTCGCGAATCCGGGGATCGCGCAAGCCGCCACGGTCGGCTTCGGCGACCTGAACGGCGACGGCAAACAAGATCTCGTGGTGGCCGGGTACGCCTTCGCTGGTGCTTCCGGGGTCGGCCTTTTCCTCGGGAACGGGGACGGAACTTTTCAGGCGCCGAGTCGGCCGCTACTTTTCCCGATCGCCTCCGCGACGGTGGCTGACTTCAACGACGACGGCGCGCTCGACGTCTCCACGGCCAGTGGTGGAGCGGTGATCATTTTGCCGAATACGGGAGGCAGCCAAGTCGCGTTGACGTCATCCAAGAACCCGTCGCGCGTGGGACAGCGAGTCACTTTCACTGCGCAGATTGAGCCGACATTCGACCTGGCAGCGCCCAGCGGGCTTGTTCAATTTTTGGACGGGGATCAGGTGATTGGTTCGGGAAGTGTGACCAATGGCCAGGCGGCGTTTTCGACCGAGGCGCTCAGTTCCGGGCGGCATTCGATTCGCGCCAACTATTTGGGGGACGACACCTTCGTTCCGCGCCTTTCGCCGATCACGTTGCAGCGCGTGCGCCGGTAGTGGGCGCGATTCCGATCGGCTGCTAGATCACGCCCGACAAGGTCTTCGTTTTCGCGCGATCGAGCAGCCTAACGGGCGAAATTTGGTCGTTGTCGCGCGCCGCAACGATCATCCAGAGATCGCGGCCTTCCGGCGCAGCCAGGCGACGGTTTCGTCATA
>JBKJKL010000380.1:0-3319 GCA_046597485.1 Chthoniobacterales bacterium | reverse complement strand
GCCGACCGAGGTGAATCGAAATGCGGGCTGCGTAACGGTGCGCCAGCGCGAAATCGGGCCGCATTGCCAGGCAAAGCTCGAACGCCTGAATCGCCCAGGCGAGCCGCGAGAGAACTGCGCCGAGTTGGAAGTGCGCGAGCGGGAAATCATTAAAGAGCGAAACCGCTTTCAAGCCGCATTCGACCCCTTCTTCGAGTCTTCCTTGCCGCGGGAGCGCGACACTGAAAGCCTCCTCGGCTTCCCGCCAGCGCCGCAAACGCAGATACGCGCGATCGATACGGCAGAGTAGCCACGGATCGCGCGGGGCATTTTCGGCCGCAACTTCGAAGTGATCGAGCGAGGCGCTCGTTTCGCCGGTGATCCAGGAGCGGGAGGCGCGGAACACTAGCGACTGCCGGTGTCCGGGCTTGAGTCTTTCGAGCGCGTCGATGGCGCGTGCGAGTGCATCTGCGTCCGCGGCCGACACTGCCGCCTGCCCCACCAGCACGGTGTAGCGAATTTCCTCCGGCGATCGCCATGCCAACTCTTCGGCCAGTTCGAGTGCGCGAGCCGGCTTTTGCCCATCGATGAATGTGCGGGCAAGATTGAATTTCTGCTCCGCCCGAGCACGCCCGATGTCGCGCTGGATGTCCTCGCCTGGCGCCTCGATATAGCCAAGCTCAATCAGCAACTGCAGAGCAGCGGCGGCAGCTTCGGGATAATCCTCAACGTCGCTGCGGAGCGACGAAAGACCTCTCGGGTCTGGCACCTCCTCCCAGGAGGGCATGCGCTTGATCGCCGGCATTCGCTCAAATGCGTTCACGAGCACGTTCCCTTCCATGTCGCGCCCGACAGGCAAACCGAAGAGCGCGAGCACGGTCGGGGCGATATCCATCAGGTTCGCGCGGGCACGATCTCGTCCCTCCAGATCCCCGGCCTCTAAAGCCGAAGCAGCGCGATCGCGGCGATATCATCGTCGAAAGCCTGCGTGTCGGATGGCTGAGCCAGTTCTGCCACCAGCCTTGCGAGCAAGTCGCCGTCTCCGCCGAGACGCGCGAATTCCTTTGTAAGATGGTCCACCGTGAGGCGGTCACCGCTGTCAAATCGCGAACTGTAGAGGCCATCGGTGTAGAGGAGCGCGGCGTCACCCGGTGCGAGCGTTGTGACCGTCTCTACTAATTCCAAACCCGCCTGGATGCCGATCATCGTGGCCAGTGACGGCACCGTCTCGACCGCACCGCCGCGGCGACGAAGCAGAAGCGGCGGATGCCCCGCGCCGGCGAAGGACAAGCGCCCGTTGGTTTCGATCACCGCGCAACCCGCAGTCATGAAAGAACGTCCCCGGAGGACGCTGTAGAACTCCGCATTGACCCGCGCGAGGATGCCGTGAGCCGTGTTCGACCCGCTGCTGGCGTGGTTAAACAGCAAGGCGACCAGGGTGGTGAAAAGGGCGGCCGCAATGCCGTGGCCCGTGGCATCGGCGACCCAGAAAAGGGCGGAGCCATTCTCGAGCTGCCGCCAGCCGTAGACGTCGCCGCCGACCTGGATGAGCGGCGTGTAAAGCGTTTCCACCTCCCATCCCTCGAGCGGAGGAAGCGCGGAGGTGACGATGGCCTGCTGCGTGGTGCGGGCGACTGCGAGATCGGCTTCCTGCGCGATGCGCCACGCGGCCATCTCGCTGTTCTGCGTGTGCAACGCAGCGACGAGCTCCTGCTCGCGGTCGCGCGCACGTTTCTTTTCCAGGCAGGCGCCGAGACGCGCCTTGAGCAGGGTCGTATTAAAGGGCTTCGGCAGGTAATCTTCCGCACCGAGCTCAATGCAGCGCACGACCGAGTCCAATTCGCTTAGGGCCGAGATCATGATGACTGGAATGTGGCGCAAAGCCTCATTGGCCTTCAGCCGCTGTAGCACTTCGTAGCCGTCCATCTCCGGCATCATGATGTCGAGCAGCACGAGATCGACCTTGCTGCCGCGCAGTTGATCGAGCGCCGCTTGTCCATTCTCAGCGATGGCGACCGCGTAGCCCTGCCGCTTCAACTGACGCGAGAGCACATCACGATTGGCTTCGACATCATCGACCACCAGAACCAATCCTTGTGCGTTGCCGGAGCCGGATTCCCCAGCCGGCAGCTTCGCTCGAACGATCTCTGCAGTCTGAAGTTTGTCGTCCGGGGCCTGCAACGGTGAGACGGAAACGGCAGAATCAAAGTTGTCGTTGATGAGCGACAAAAGCTGCTGGCCCGCAGCGTGAATTCTTTGGAGATCCGCGAGGGCGTTGTCGTGCGTCGGCTCCTCCGCCTGCTCGATCAAGAGCGCGGAGAATCCGATGATGTGATTGAGCGGGGTGCGCAGATCATGGAGCAGGCTGCGCGGCAGCGGGTGTCGCTCTGTCTCGCCGGCTGGGAGCTGCGCTTCGCTCACGGTGCCGCTTTTTCGCCGCCAGCGATCGCGTTCCCAGGGGAGCCCAAAAGTAGCTCGATCTTGCCCAGCAAACGAGCGAGCTCGACGGGCTTTGTGTCGTAGTCGTCGCAGCCGGCTTCGAGGGCTTTTTCACGATCGCCGGACATGGCATGCGCGGTCAGGGCGATGACCGGAATGTGCTGTGTCGAGGCGTCGGCTTTGAGACGGCGCGTGGCCTCCCATCCGTCAACCGTCGGCAGGCTCATGTCCATCAAAACCAGATCAGGCAACTCGCTTTGCGCCATCGCCACGCCGCTTTGTCCGTCGACCGCGAGCACGACCTCATACCCTTTGCGCATTAAGCGGCGCGAGAGCATGTCGCGGTTCATCTCGTTATCTTCGACTAAGAGGATCTTAGACATGCCGCTAAGTCTTGTGACGCGCGGCGCAGTTCGCCACCAAGTCGCGCACCTGTTTAAGTAACGCTGCGCGCGAATCGCCGGTCTTATGGAGAATCGTCTCGACCGAGCCACTGAGCCGCCGTCGCTCGTTCGCAGTCAGGTCTTTCGCAGTCATGACCACGATGGGAATGAAGCGCCATTCGGGGCGTTGGCGCACGCGATCAGCGAACTCGAACCCGTCCATCTCCGGCATCATCAGATCGAGCAGGATAAGGCTGGGGCGTTCCTCCTCCATCCGTTCGAGCGCCTGGCGACCATTCTCCGCTTCGCTCACCTTCCAGCCCTCTTTCTCCAGAATGTTCCGCGTAATCGACCGGGTCGCGGGGTCATCTTCCACCATCAGAACAGGGCAGGGTGGGTTCGCGCAGGTATATTTCTTCAGGATCTGCGATAACCCACCCTGCCCTGTTCTGATGGTGGAAGATGACCCCGCGACCCGGTCGATTACGCGGAACATTCTGGAGAAAGAGGGCTGGAAG
>JBKJKL010000293.1:0-2809 GCA_046597485.1 Chthoniobacterales bacterium | reverse complement strand
GTTGCCTAACGGATCGGCGTAGAGATTCACCAGGTGCAGCCGGACGCCGTGCTTCACTTCGCATTCGCCGAGGTCGTGCAGACGCGGCGCCCATTGCCGAAACCCCATCAGGTCATCGGCCACGTGTTGCGAGAGCAGGATATGCCCGGCATCGCCGCAATCCATCACTCGCTGGGCCATGTTAATCCCAGCCCCGGCGAGATTGGTGCGTCCACTCACATCGGTCACCTCGCTCACCGGACCGCTGTGAATGCCCATCCGGATCGGAAGCTCCGGATGCTTCCGTAGCGCCTCCGCAATCTCGAGCGCGCAGCGAGCCGGTTCTTCGGCGCTGTGGTAGAAGACCAGCGCCATCCCATCGCCGGTCGGCAGCCTAACGAGTTGTTCGTCCGTCGCTTCCCCCACCGGCGCGGTCGCCAGCACGATCGCGGTGAGCTGATGCAGGCGCTCCTTTTGTTCCTCGATCAGGAGTTTCGAGTAACCGACAATGTCGATGAACAGGACATGCCCGATCTCCCACTTAACTTCTGAGGATTGATCGTGACTCATTGCGGCAGCGTCACCTTGAACTCGATCTTGGCGAGCTGGTCGGGGGCCTTGCCAATCTTGCGCAGGAAGGGCAGCCAGCGCGGGTCGCTGTGGATCGGGTCGAAGAGTTTCTGCGCTACGATTTCGCTAAGTCCCACATCCTGGTAAGCGGCCGCCTTATCGAGCCACTCGAACGCTTTGTCGGACCGGCCGCAGAACGCGTAGACGTAGGCGATCAAGCGCGGCCGAAGAAGCTGAAACGCCAGCATTCCACCCGCCGCAACCGCAACCGCAATGGTGATCCCAATCAGCTTCCGGCCCGTGTGCTGAGTGATCGATTCGTCAGGCGCGATCTCCGATTCACGTTTGATTCCTTCCGGGGTGATTTCAAAGGCCCAGGCCAAAACCAGTGCCACCGGAAAACCCAGAGCCAGAAGGAGCAGGACAACGCGCACTGCCCAGTTCGGGATATCGAAAAAAGGAAAGACCTGGGTAGCGACTTGAATCAAGAGCCACGCCACCACCGCGTAGGCGACCGCGACCTTGTAAACATTGCGCCTCTTCAGCTCGGCGAAGAAGTTGCGCGGGTTCATTGCCGGTTAGGGCTTCGCGTCTTTCGGCGCCTTCGCGGCGACGATTTTCTCGAAGCGCGGATCGCCGCGGAGCGGCTCCCACAAAGGATTCAGCTTGAGCGCGCCGTAGTTGGCGACGATCGCGGCGCCAGGCGTTGAACCAGCCAGGGCCAGGTATTGCAAGGCCACATCCTTTTCGCCTAGCCACGCGGCGATGATGGCGAAGTAAATTTGCATTCTCTGTCCGTTGGTGGCGTCCTTCTCCACCGGCATCAACTCCATCGCACGTTTTCCTTCCTCCAACGCGAGATCCTTCTTGCCCAGACCGGCATCGATCAACCCCAGAACGCAAAGGGCGGGCCCGTAATCCTTTTGCCTGGCCACCACTTGCTCCTGCTCGACGCGGGCGGCGGCAAAAGCCTCGGCAGCTTTGGCCTCGTTGTGCATCGCGCGGGCGAGGAGGCCTTCACCAAAATGACGCCTCAGGGCAATGGTGCCGTCGCCCCAGACCGGATTATCACCGAGGGCAGCGAGAGCCTCTTCCGCGCCCGTCCAGTCGCGTCCCCACAGGGCACAGGAGAACCAGTCGAGAGCCACGTCGGCGATCGACGCCGGCTGTTCTGCGCGAATCCGTTCAACAACCTGGCAGATTGGTTTGGTATCAGCCTTCCAGTAAAAATCGACCGAAGCCCGGTTCAGCTTCGCGAGAACGTCATCGGGCGTGATCGTCAAAACGCGGTCGTTAGCGGCCGCCATTTCTGGATACCGGAAAACGTATTGATAGCTGACGCTAAGCTGCGAGAGGAGTAGGGTATTTCGCGGATCCAGCTCCGTGGCGCGTTGCAACTCGCGCAAGCCCTCCTCGTGCTTTCCCTGTCGACGCAGGATGTAACCGGTCAGCGCGTAGACCTGTGGCTCGTTGCTCAAGCTGCGGCGCGCGAATTCCAATTCTGCCAGCGCGCCTTTGTAGTCCCGCAGCGCAAAATAAAGGTGGGAGGCTCGGGCGAGGTGCGTTTCGGGCGCATCGGGCCGCAGCCGAGCGACGCCTTGCAGAGCAGCTTCCGCCTGGGCAAGACGTTCGGGCGTATGGTCACCTTCGACCGCGTATAGGCGATCGTGAGCTACGAGAAGCTGACAGTAGGCTTCGAAAAAGGCTGGATCGCGCGCGCGCGCACTGTTCAGGTCTTCAATCGCCTGCCGGTAATTTTTGGCGGTAGAGGATACTCCACTATAAGTCGGGGTAAGCAGGAGAGTCTTGGCCCGGCTATATTCTTCGAAAGCGACCACGTCAGTCGTGGGCCTCGCTTCAATCGCGGCCTTCTCGCTCGGCGAGAGTTTGGCCTGTAACTGATCGGCGATCGTCCGGGCGATCTCGCTTTGAATGGCAAAGACATCATCGAGCGGTCGATCGTAAACTTGCGCCCACTGATGCGCGTCCGTGCGGGCGTCGATCAACTCCGCGTTGACGCGCACTTTGCCGGCCGCGCGTTGCACGCTGCCTTCCAGCAAGTGCGCCACACCGAGCTGCTGACCGATCTCCCGCAGGTTCCGTTGCGCCCCGGTCTTATACTGCATTACCGAAGTGCGACTGATTACCTTAAGGTCCGCGATCTTCGCGAGGTCGGTCAGAATTTCATCCTGCACGCCATCGGCGAAGTAGGCGTTCGCTTTTTCGTCGCTCAGGTTTTCGAAGGGAAGAACCGCGATCG
>JBKJKL010000257.1:0-5518 GCA_046597485.1 Chthoniobacterales bacterium | reverse complement strand
GAATCGCATGGCGTGGTTCTTTCTCCTTTTCGGTTCTCTGCTGGCCGGTTGCGGCACGGCGAAAAGAGTCGCGGTCTCATCCTTCCGTGTGGTGGACGCGCCGGCCGCTTTCATCCGTCACCGGATCGACAATACGGATCGCACGATTACGACGACTACGACGACGACTTCCGACGTAGCGAATCCCGGCTACCCGGTGATGCAAACTCCGCCGCCCGCGCCGCGGTCCACGATCACCGCGCGCCGCACCGTCAATGCCACCCCACGTCCGCAACTCACGCCCCGACCGGAGGCGACACCGCGACGGATTTCGCCAAGCCCGACCCCGCGCACGGCCGCGAGCGCGCCGTTGCAATTTCCCGTCGCCCGCCCCGTGCCGGGCAGGCCGGGCTATGTCTATAGCCTCGATCCGAACGGAGGAATGATTGACGTCACCGGCTACAAGCCTGGCGACAAAGCGAAAGATCCTTACACAAAGCAGATCTTTATCATTCCGTAGGAAGTCGCGCCGCTCCGGTCGCTGCTCCCCTTCGGTTGCGCACATGCCGCGCAGATAGTCGCCTTCGCACCGCCTCGCGTGCACGTATCCTGCTTTATAGTCAGTATGACTTTTAGTGTCTCTCAGGTCCGTCGACTCTCGCCGCGGCGCCTCGCCCTCGGCACCATCCTCTCGATCGCAGGCGCTTTCCCCGGGCATGCCGACGCTTACGTTCTGAATGGCAAGACCTGGGCCAGTGGTTCGATCGTCATGCAACTCGCGCTCGGCGACGCCGGCCGCACCCTGACCGATGGCAACACGAACTGGAACACAGCCGTTGCCCCGGCTCTTAACGCCTGGAACGCGCAGATCGGCCGTGTCCAGTTTAGCGGAGTCCTCAACTCGAGCGCTCCGCTCTCCTCCGGCGACCGCGTGAACACGATCGGCTTCGCGAACAGCGTCTACGGCCAGTCCTTCGGCAACGGCACCCTCGCCGTCACCTATTACCTCAGCCAGGGCTCGAGCATGATCGAAGCCGACGTTCTCATTAATACTGCGCAGTCGTTCGACTCCTATCGCGGCCCGCTTTATTTCAGCCACACCACCGGCTACGCGATTGCTGACATGCGCCGCATGCTCATCCATGAACTCGGACACGCGCTCGGCCTGAACCACGGGGATGGCGACGTCATCATGTCGCCCACGACGAGCGACCGCGAAGTGCTTGCGGCGGACGATATCGCCGGCGCGCAGGCCATCTATGGCGTGGGCGCTCCCCTCCCGACACCCACGCCCACTCCCACTCCCACCGCGAATCTCGTCAGCATCTCTACCCGTATGAAAGTGGGCACAGGCGACGACGTGCTCATCGGCGGCTTCGTGATTAAGGGAACGCAGCCGAAGAAGCTCCTCCTCCGCGGCATCGGGCCGACCCTCGCGCAGTATGGCGTGAACGGCACCCTGGCCGATCCCATCCTCGAACTGCGCGACGTCACCGGCGCCCTGGTCGCCGCAAACGACAACTGGCAGGCTGGTGGTCAGGTGAGCGAGATTACCGCGGCCGGTAAAGCGCCGCCGAACGCGGCCGAGGCTGCCTTGATCGCAACGCTGAATCCCGGGTCGTACACTGCGATCATCCGCGGCGCGAACGACTCCACTGGCGTGGCGCTGGTCGAAGGCTACGAACTCGATGCGCCGGCCACGCGCTTGACCGGCATCTCCACCCGCGGCCGCATTGGGCTGGGCGACGATGTCATGATTGGCGGCTTCTCCGTCCAGGGCACCGCGAGCAAACGCCTCCTCATCCGCGGCCTCGGGCCGTCGCTCGCCGCCTACGTGAACGGCGCCCTCGGCAATCCGGTTCTCGAACTCTACAACGCCTCCGGCACCCTCCTCGCGATCAACGACGACTGGACGCAGAGCGCGCAGTATTCCGACATCGTCAACAGCGGCCAGGCGCCGCCGCATTCACTCGATAGCGCGATCCTCGCTACGCTCGCCCCCGGCTCCTACACCGCCATCGTGCGCAGCGCGGCCAACACGCCGGGCATCGCTCTCGTCGAGGTTTACGATCTTGAACCTTAAAGCTGCCGAATCCCGCATCCGCGATATATTTGTGAACGCTGACCAGCGCATTTTCTCACCACGTCCTATGAAAACATTTCGCCCACTTCTCTTCGCCGGCGCCGTCCTCCTCGCGAGCTACACCGCCCGCGCCACTACCGTTGTCCCGCCTACCTTCGATGAACTCGTCAAGGAAGCGGAGGTGATCTTCGAAGGCACCGTGACCAAGGTGGAATCGCAGTTCGTCGGCCAAGGCGCGGAACGGCACATCGTCACTTTCGTCACCCTCGCGGTGAATGACGCGCTCAAAGGCGAGGCGGCCGGCACCTACACCATGCGCATGCTTGGCGGCACAGTCGGCGAGGAGACGCTCGCCGTGAGCGATGCGCCGAAGTTCCAGGTGGGCGATCGCGACATTCTTTTCGTGGAGAACAATGGGAAGCAGTTCATCCCGCTCGTCGGGATCATGCATGGCCGTTTTCATCTCCAACAAGACAAGCAGACCGGGGCTGATATCGTCCTGGAGAACAATGGCAATGCCGTCACCGATCTGCAGCAGCTCGGTCGCAAGGACCAACACGCGGCCGCGGCCGCGAACGCGGTCACGCGCCCGCTCGATGCTGAAGCCTTCAAGGCCGCGATCCGGAGCAAGCTCCCGGGCGCTTAATTGCGTAACGGCGGCGGCGCTCTTTGTCTTCGCTGCGCTCGCGGGCCACGCCTTCGGCTTTACCTACGTCACGAGCGACGCCTCGCGCTGGCCCGGCCCGACCATCCCCATGGTGGTCCAACTCGGCAGCGCGCCGCGCACCTTGCAGGATGGCAGCGTGAGCTACGACCAGAGCGTCGAGCGGGCCATGAAGCTGTGGAACCAGCAGATTGCGCGGGCCCAGATCACCTGGACGGAAGCGCCGCGCAGCGGCCCACCAAGCGCGAACGGGGTCACGACGATCTCGTTCGAGACGAAAATCTACAACGACGACCTTGGCTCACGCACCCTCGCCATCACACAGGTGCGCGCGTCCGGTGGCCGCATCATCGAGACCGACATCGCCTTCAACAGCCGGCTGCAATGGGATTCCTATTTCGGCACGCTCGATGGCCAGCTTAACGAGGAAATTCACCGCGTCGCCTTGCACGAGCTGGGACACGCCCTCGGCCTCGATCATCCTGATCAGGCGCGGCAGATCGTGAGCGCAGTGATGAATTCGCATGTGAGCGATGTGGAACGGCTGCAGGCCGACGACGTTTCCGGCGTGCAATCGCTCTACGGGGCCAACGCCACCGCGCCGGCGCTCGATCGCAACGGGCGGCTCAGTAGCATCTCCACCCGCGGCCGCGTGAGCAGTGGCGAAGCGGTCATGATCGGCGGCTTTGAAATAAAGGACGGGACGAAGCGCGTCCTCATCCGCGGCATCGGTCCCTCGCTCCCGCTGCCGAACGACCTCGCCGATCCCGTGCTCACGCTCTACAACCGCAACGGCGACGTCATTGCCTCGAACGACAACTGGAAGGAATCGCAACGCGCCGAGATCGAGACGACCGGTTACGCGCCGCGTTTTGATTCCGAATCGGCCATCGTCGCCACCCTGCCGCCCGAGCCCTTTACTGCCATCGTATCCGGCAAAAGTGGCACGAGCGGCGTCGCGCTCGTCGAAGTTTACAACCTCACACCAGAGAGCGGTCGCCTCGCCAGCATCTCCACTCGCGGCTACGTCGGGACGGGCGATGACGTCCTCATCGGCGGCTTCATCATCGAAGGGCCGGAGCCCAAGACGGTGGTCTTGCGCGGCATCGGCCCCTCGCTCAGCGCCTACGGTGTAACGAATCCCCTCCCCGCGACCAGCATCCAGCTCTTCAACGGCAACAGCGTCCCGCTGACCTCGAATACCGGCTGGCAGAACGGCAACGGCGGATTTTCCACTGGCCTCACGCCCCCCGATCCGCGCGAGTCCGCCCTCTCCTCCACGCTCGCGCCGGGCGCCTACACCGTCATCCTGCGCGGCGCGAACGACGCCACCGGCATCGGCCTGGTCGAGATCTACGACGTCTCGCCCTAACGAGTCGTCGTTACTTCTTCTCTTCCGGCGGCGGCAAGATCGTGGCCTGCCACGCGACCACCTGCCATTTGTCGTTCCGCTTTAAAAACGTTCCCGTGTTCAGGTAATTTTTCACTTCCTTCGCGCCCGCCTTCTCCGTCGTCCCGACAAGGCGGAAGGCGACGATCGCGGTCGTCCCGTATTGCTGAATGCGGATGTCCTCCGCGGTGTAGGTGGCCGGCGGCTCGTCTTTCTTCGGTTCCTTCGCTTCGGCGCGGAGCTCGGTCATGATCTCCGTCTTGCCTTTTCGGCGGCCCGACGAGCCGGTGTAGACGAGTTCATCGGCCCAGAAGCGGTCGTGCATCGCGACGTCGCTGTGCGAAGCGCCCGCGAGGAATTCGTGCAGCAGCTTGGTCAACTCAGCCGCGTCCGGCGCGGTCGACTGGGCAGGGCTGGTGCAGGCTAGGAGCAGGAGCAAGGTCGCGGAGAGAATCAGCTTCATGCCTTCCTTCTAGCGCGAGCCGCCGCGCCTAACGAGCAATATTCCGCGCCGATTTTTCTGTCTCCCCGCGAGTCTTTTCGATACGACTGAGGTCGCGAGGTGCCCGTGAAACCGACGTTGCAATCCGCTCCCCCCAGGCAACACCGCCTCCTCTCGGAAGCGTTTTCCCCCGAACTTGTTGGGCGGCTGTGCCAGCTGGCGAAACCGCCACTGCGTCGCGTTATGCCGATTTCTTTCCGAGGCGAGTGCATCGCCTTCGTCTCCCCGGAGTCGACCTATGCGGTGACGAAACCGCTCCTCGAAGGCGCGCAGAAAAGCATCCTGATCGGCATCTACGATTTCACCGCCGGCTATATGAAGCAGCTCCTTCTCCGCGCGCTCAGCCGCGGTGTGAAGGTCTCGCTCATGCTCGATCTCGACGAGCGCTCCGGCGAGACCGCGCTCTTCGACGACCTCGCGAAGCACGGCTGCGAGTGCGTCCCCGCCCCGTCCTGTGCGAGTCGCCGCGCGCATTACTTCCCGTGCGCGCACGAGAAGGTGATCGTGATCGATGATCGCTGGGTGCTGGTGCAGAGCGGCAACTGGTCGGAGACCAGCATCCCGCAAAACGAAAAAGACGGCGGCGATCCGGAGCACTTCATCTACGGCAATCGCGATGCCGGGGTCGCCCTCGACTCGCCCGCCCTTGCGAAATTTTTCACCGCCGTTCTTCGCGGCGATATGAAACTCGAACTCGGCACCGAGGCGTTGCTGCAGATGGAAACCGTGCGCGCGACCCTGGAAGCCTTCGGCGCGAAGCCGTCCGCGCCGCCCCCGAAGCGCTTCGCAAGCAAACGCTTCGCGGTGAAAAAGAGCATCGAGGTCACGCCGATTCTCTCGCCCGACAACTACATGGACGTCATTCCGGAATGGCTGGCAGCGGCGCGCCGCACGATCGAG
>JBKJKL010000227.1:0-6338 GCA_046597485.1 Chthoniobacterales bacterium | reverse complement strand
TCGACGGCACGGCGGATTTTGTGATCGGCTCACGTACCCGCGGCGAGCGCGAGAAGGGTAGCATGAACGGGCAGCAGGTCTTCGCCGGTTATCTCGCGGGAGCACTCGTTCGGCTGCGCTATGGGGTGAAGTACACCGACATGGGACCGTTCCGCGCCATCCGCCGCGAGTCGCTCGCGCGGCTCGGGATGAAGGAGGAAACCTTCGGCTGGAATCTTGAGATGCAGATGCGCGCCGCGCGCGCGGGTTTGCGCATTCTCGAAGTGCCGGTGAATCACCGCTGCCGCACCGGTGGCGAATCAAAAGTTTCCGGCACGCTGCGCGGGACCTTCGTCGCCGGCTCGCGCATCCTCGCGACCTTCCTGCGCGTCGCGCTCGAAAAGTAACTACTCTTTTGTGCGCTCGACCGCGCCGAGTCGATCGCCCAGCGCGCGCAGGGTTCGCTGCATCTCGCCGAGCCGGCGGAAGGCAGCGGTCGAGCGGAGCCAATCGCGGTTATCGAAGGCGGGAATGCCGGACATCATCTTCTTCGGCGGCACGTCGTGGCTGATTCCGCTCTTCGCCGTCAGGATGGCATCGTCGCCCACGGTGAGATGGCCCGCGATGCCGACCTGGCCAGCAAGGACGACGCGCTTCCCGATGTGCGAAGTGCCGGCGAGCCCGACCTGCGCACAAAGGAGCGCGTCCTCGCCCACGGTGCAGGCGTGGCCGATCTGCACCAGGTTGTCGATCTTCGCGCCACGCGCGATCCGCGTCTCGCCGACGGAAGCGCGATCGATCGTCGAGCCGGCGCCCATTTCGACATCGTCCTCGATCACAACGATGCCGGTCTGCGGAATTTTCAGCCAGCGGCCTTCCTCATCTTTCGCATAACCGAACCCGTCGGAGCCGACGACGGAGTTGTTGTGAATGATGACGCGATCGCCGAGCCGCGAGCGCTCGCGAATCGCGACGCCAGAATGGATCGCGCAATCTGCGCCGATGGTGACCTCATCATAAATGGTGGCGTTCGGAAAAATGCGCGTGCCGGCGCCGATAATTACGCCGCGGCCGATCACTGCGCCGGCGCCAATCCAGACTTTCTCCGCGAGCGTGGCCGAGGGATCGATGATCGCGCCCGGATGGATAAAGGCCTCGAAGGCTGGCTCCGGATGGAAGAGCCGCAGCGCGCGCGTGTAAGCGAGGTAGGGATCCTTCGCACGCAGCGCAATCAAGTCGTCGCGGCCGAGGTCGAGGTTTTCGCCCACGAAGACCGCGGTCGCTTTTGTCGTCTGGAGGCGCGGGGTGTAGCGCGGATTGGCGAGAAAGGTCACGTGGCCGGCCGCGGCGTCGTCCAGGCTGGAGGCGCCGGCGATGTCGATCTCCGCATGGGCCGCATCGAGCTGCGCGCCGGTTTTCTCGGCTAATTCCGAAAGCTTCATGCGCGAGCTTACCCCGCGCGGCGAGATCGGCTAGGCTGCGGCATGCGAAGCTTCTGCTGTTTGATGTTGGCCGCGTTCTGGTGCCTGACGGGGACGACGCAGGCGGCGGAGCGGCTCGACCGGATAGCGGAGGGCTACGCGCATCTCGTGCTCGCGCTCGGGCAGCACGACGCGGATTACGTCGATGCCTTCTACGGACCGGCGGAGTGGAAGCAGCAGGCGGAGACGGAAAAGAAAACGCTCGAGCAGATCGGCTTTACCGCGCGCGAGCTGGTGGACGCGCTAGGCAAAACGACCGCGCCGGAGGCGGAGGCGCTGCGGCATGATTATCTCGCGCATCAGCTTTCTGCGCTCGAGGCGCGCGTCCGCATCCTGCGCGGGGAGAAGATGAAGTTCGACGCCGAGTCGCGCGCCCTCTACGACGCGGTCGCGCCGACGCACCCCGACTCCGAGTTCGCCAAGGTGATCGCTGAGCTCGAGAAAAAGATCCCCGGCAAAGGCCCGCTCCTCGCGCGCTACGAGGAATGGCGGAAGCCGTTCATCATCCCGAAGGAGAAACTCGACGCCGTCTTCCAGCTCGCGATCCAGGAATGCCGCGAGCGGACGCGCGCCCAGATCGAGCTGCCGCCGGATGAAAACTTCTCGGTCGAGTATGTGACCGACAAGCCGTGGGGCGGCTACAATTGGTACAAAGGCGAATATCGCAGCGTGATCCAGGTGAACACCGACCTGCCGACCTACATCGATCGTGCGATCGATCTCGCGGCGCACGAAGGCTACCCGGGGCATCACGTTTACAATGCGCTCCTCGAGAAGAATCTCGTGCGCGATCGCGGCTGGCCGGAGTTCTCGGTTTACGCGCTCTTCTCGCCGCAGTCGCTCATCGCGGAGGGCACGGCCAATTACGGCAAGGAAGTCGTCTTTACGAAATCGGAGCGGATGAAATTCGAGCGCGAGGTGCTCTTCCCGGCGGCGGGCATCGATCCGGCGCGGGTGGAGGAATATTACGCGGTGCAGGAGATGACGCAGCGGCTGAGCTTCGCCGCGAACGAGGCGGCGCGGCGTTACCTGAACGGGGATGCGGACGCGGAGGCGACGGTGGCCTGGTTGCAAAAATTCGCCTTTATGGACGAGAAGCGCGCGCGGCAGCGGCTGAAGTTCATCGAGCGCTACCGCAGCTACGTGATTAACTACAACCTCGGCGAGCAGATGGTGAAGACCTACATCGAGCGGCAGGGCGGGACCAACGACGACCCGGCGAAACGCTGGCGGGAATTTGCCGAGCTGCTCTCTTCGCCGCGTCTCCCGGGCGGACTGCGCTAAGCGGTCTTGCCACGGCCGGGGCGGAGGAGCATTCTTCCTCTCGATGGAAACTGCGGAAGACGAGCAACCGGAGCAATCCGGCGGCGAAAGGCCGACCGAGGAGCCGCCCCGGATGAAACTGCGTGATTTGCGCCCGGAAAAAGATCCGATGGGCGCGGCGGACGCGGCCCCTGCGCCGAGGCCGGCGGAGTAACTGGCCTCCAAGCGCACGGCGGGTGCGTATTTAAGCCGCAGATTGAATCTCGAACCGATTCAGGTGTCTGATCTGCTACTGAGTGTGTCTGCCTCGCGTTCCTTGCGCCTATTCCTCAACTCTGCGAGCATAAGAAATCCGCGTTTTTTCAGAATGAAGCTTAAACTCCGTCGGTCGTTCGCTTTTCTCGCTCCGCTTTGCGCGCTCGCCGTCGTGGTCCAGCCACTGCAGGCGCGCTCCGACCTCGAGCAGGTCGAGGTTTCCGTCGGCCGGCTTTTGGAGGAAGGGCACTACACCCACCAGCCGCTGAACGATGAGGTCTCGAAGAAGTTCCTGAAGACGTATCTCGAGATCCTTGATTTCAGCCATCTCTTTTTCACCCAGCAGGATGTCGACGGGCTCTATGCGAAATACGGCACCTCGATCGACGACGACGTCCTGCTCGGGAACCTGAAGCCGGCCTACGACATCTACGAACTTTACCAAAAGCGCGTGGACGACCGCGTCGCCAAGGTGAAGGAGATGCTCAAGAATCCGCAGACCGAGTTCAAGGGCGACGCGACGATTGAGTTGAACCGCCAAAAAGCGCCGTGGCCGAAGGACGGGGGCGAGGCCGACGCGATCTGGAATGCGCGGATCGCGAACGAGCTCCTGCAGGAAAAGTTGAGCGAGCACCCGATCGAGCCCGGCCCGCAGCTCGTCTCCCGCCGTTACGATCGCCTGATGCGCAACGTCCACGAAGAAGACCAGCCCGAGCAGGTGAAGCTGTTCCTAGCCGCGCTCGCGCAGACTTACGACCCGCACTCTGAATACCTGAGCAAGGCGGACCTTAAGAATTTCAGCATCAACATGGGCCTGTCGCTCGTCGGCATCGGCGCGATGCTGCGCACTGAGGATGGCTATGCGAAAATCGAGAGCCTCGTCCCCGGCGGCCCGGCCCAGCGCCACGGCAACGTGAAAGTGGGCGACCGCATCACTGCCGTCTCGCAAGGCGCGGCGGACTTCCAGGACGTGCGCGATATGCGTCTCGACAAGGTGGTCGAGATGATCCGCGGGAAGAAGGGCACGAAGGTCCGCCTCCTTATGATCCCAGCCGACGCGGCGGATCCGTCAAAGCGGAAGACGATCGAGCTGGTGCGTGATGAGATTAAGCTGAAAGACCAAGAGGCCCGCGCCGACATCATCATCAAGAAGGATCGCAACGGCGAGCCGGTGAAGCTCGGCTGGATCACGCTCCCATCGTTCTATGCCGACATGGAGCGGCACCAGAAAAGCACCACTAAGGACGTGGTTGCGCTCCTCAATCGCCTAAAGAAAGAGAAGATCGGTGGCCTCGTCATCGATCTCCGGCGCAACGGCGGCGGTTCGCTCGAAGAAGCGATTTCCTTGACCGGTCTCTTCCTGAAATCGGGCCCAATCGTGCAGACGAAGGGCTCGAACGGGAACATCGTCGTCTCGAGTGATCCCGACCCCGGCATCGCCTACAGCGGGCCGCTCGTCGTGCTGACCAGCCGGCAGAGCGCCTCGGCGAGCGAGATTTTCGCAGCGGCGCTGCAGGATTACGGTCGCGCGCTCATCGTGGGCGACAAGAACACTTTCGGCAAAGGCACGGTCCAGACCATTCTCGAGATCGGCCGCTTCACCTCGCTCCTCGGCAGCGGTTCGCAGGAAGACGGCGCGCTCAAGCTGACCATTCAGAAATTTTACCGCGTCGCCGGTGGCTCGACCCAGCTGAACGGCGTTGCTTCCGACGTGGTCATCCCGTCGCTGACCGATCTGCCGGAATACGGCGAGGGCTCGCTCAAGAACGCGCTTCCTTACGATGAAGTGCCGAAGGCGCGCTACACCCTCTGGACGGAACAGCCGAGTGCTTATCTCGAGGAATTGAAGCGCCGCTCGCAGGCGCGGGTAAAGGAAAACCCGGAGTTCAATTACGTCATGGAAGACATGGAGCGGCTTCGGAAGAAGATCGATGAGAACCGGATAACGCTGAACGAAGACTTGCGCCGCGCAGAGCTGGAGCAAGACAAGCAGCGGAAGGAGCTGCGCCAGAAAGACCGCCTCGCCCACCAGGCCGAGGACATGAAGGTCTTCCGCGTCACGCTCGACAACGTCGACAAGCCCAACCTGCAGGTCATCACTTATCCGGCGAAGATCGTCGCCGCGACCAAGAGCACGCAGGCGCCGGAAGTCGCGCCGGATCCGGAGAGCGATCCGCTCGGGACCGACGACAACAAGGAAGTCGCGCTCGATCCAATTCGGGACGAGGCACTCAATATCGTCGGTGATTTAGTCGATCTGAGCACCGGGCCGAAGACGGCCAGCGTGGCCAAGTAGCGCGCCCTTCCCAAGCGGTCGCGGATTTGCATAGAGTCGCGCGCATGAAATTTCCGCAGCTGCGCCGCGCCCTCGTCATGCTCGTGATGACGACGGTATCGGCGTTCGCGCAGCAGCCGGCGGAACCCGCGGACGGCTTGGCGCAAGTTTACAACCGCGGCATGGCTGCCTTTCAGGGTGGCGATTACATCCGCGCGGCGACGGAACTGGAGGCGCTTCTCACGCGCGCCGAATTTTCGCCACAACTTGAGCCGGTCTTTTTCACCATCGGGTCCGCTTATTTCAACGCTGGCAACTACGACAAAGCGACGGCTGCCTTCAAAATCTACCAGACGAAATTCCCGCAAGGACCGCACGCCGGTGATGTCGCCTTCGGTCTCGCGCAGGCCAGCCTGTTGACGAAAAACTACGACGCGGCGGCGGCGCAGTTCGGCGCACTCGAGGGCAATCCGAAAATGCGCGAGCAAGCGCTCCTCTCCCAAGGCATCGCGCTGAAGGAGTCCGGCAAAGTTGAGCAGGCGATCGCGGCGCTCGAAAAGCTCGTCGGAACGGAGATCAAGAGCGCGACCGCCGCCCGTGGCGGGATGTTGTTGGCGCAGCTCTATGTCCAGAAAGGCGCCTCCGATAAAGCCGTCCAGACGCTGACCAGGATTCATGACCAGCTCCGGTTGGTCGACAACCTCGTCGAATTGAATTCCCTGAGCGTCGAGCTGGGCGACGAGCTCTTCGGGAAGAAGAAATACGGCGACGCGCTCGAGTGCTACCGCACGGCCTACCCGCGCGACTTACTCATTCGGATGCAGAACGATCGCATCGCCACGATGGCTCGGACAATCGAGGCAAATCTCGACGCCGCCCGCGCCGATCCCTCGCAGGTCGGGAACCTTGGAGTGGTTAATAATCAGCTCAAAGCCGACATCACCAAGGCGCAGCAGCTTCTCGAGCAGTTCCAGAAGCTGCCCGATTACAGCGCCGCGATCTACGTCCGGATGGCACGTTGTTTCGGCGAGGTGGAAAAAAAGTGGGAAGCGATCGTCGTCTACCAGGAGTTGCTCAATCGTTAC
>JBKJKL010000056.1:0-2711 GCA_046597485.1 Chthoniobacterales bacterium | reverse complement strand
GCGAAGCGCGCCGGGTAGCGAACGATCTTCTGGCCGATCTCGAAGCGATGGTCGCCGAGTTAGGCAAAACCATCAGCGGCCGCGAAGAACTCGCGCGCGAGAACGTCGCGCTGCCGGAACGCGGCGACCGGTTGCGCATCGTCGACGGCCTCCGCCTGCGGCTGCAACGTTTTGCAATCGAGAACCAGACTTTCGCCGAGGCGCCCACCGAGTCGACCAGCCAGGTTAGCCGGTTTGCTGTGGCCGGCCTCGGCCTTGCGCTCCTTGGCTTAGTCATCCTTTTCCTGAGCGGCCCGTTTTGGCTGCACGCCATCGGCGCGGCGTTGGTCGCGACGGCGGTCGTCCTCCTCGTGAGCGGACTCTTTCGCCGCCGGCTCGAACTGGTGCGCGAGTTCCAGGAGAAAATGGACGAGTCCTGCCGCGAGTTTCAGACGCGACTCGACGGCGAGGTCACGCAGGTGATCGAGGCGATGTTTTTCAATGTGCGGCAGGGTCTCTCCGAGACGCTCTTCCGCCTGAACCTGCGCTCGTCGCACATCGATCCGCCGGCGCAGGAAGCGTGGGAGATCGGCGAAAGCGCGGCCGAACTGCTGAGCAACTTCCGGCAGGGAATCGTCCCGCGCGTCTCGAACGTCGCCTAACGAGACCTGGCCGCGTGGACCCGAACGCGAGCACACTCCCGCAGGCTGACTTTGTCTCGCCGGAAACTTTCGCCCGCGAGCAGGCAAGGATTTTTGCGCGCGAGTGGCTCTGCCTCGGACACGAGAGCCAGCTTGCGGAAGCAGGCGATTACTTCCTCGCGGAAGTGGCGGGCGAGAGCCTGATCGTGGTGCGCGATCAAGAGAATCGGGTGCGTGCTTTTTTCAACGTTTGCCGGCATCGCGGCACCCGACTGGTCGAGGATCCGCGCGGTCATTGCAGCGTCCTCCAGTGTCCCTATCACGCCTGGACCTATGCGCTCGATGGCCGGCTGATTGGCGCGCCGCACATGGAGGAGGTCGTCGGTTTCGCCAAGGCGAACTACTCGTTAGGCGAAGTCGCGCTCGAGACGTGGGAAAGCTTTCTCTTCGGTAATCTCGCGCCTGAGCCGCAGCCGCTCGCCGAAGTGTTTCAGCCGCTCGCCGGGAAATTTGCGCAGTGGAATCTGCCGCAACTCCGCTCCGGGCGGCGGATCGCATACGACGTGCGCGCGAACTGGAAGCTCATCTTCGAGAACTACTCCGAGTGCTACCACTGCCCCGGTGTGCACCCGATGCTTTCCAAGGTTTCGCCCTACGACTCAGCCGAGAACGACCTCACGGAAGGCCCATTCCTCGGCGGCTTCATGACGATCAAGCGCGGCGCCAGCCTCACGCTCAGCGGGAAAGCGTGCGCGCGGCCGCTCGGCGACTTCGCCGGCGCGGAGCAGGCGCGGGTTTTCTACTACTCGATCTTTCCGGATCTGCTCCTCAGCCTGCACCCCGATTACGTCCTCGTGCATCTCCTCCGGCCACTCGCGCCGGACCGCACCCTGATCGTTTGCGATTGGTATTTTCATCGCGAGGCGGCGCACGACGATGATTTCAATCCGGACGACGCGGTTGAGTTTTGGGATCGGACGAATCGCGAAGACTGGCATGTCTGCGAGCTAAGCCAGCAGGGGATCGCCTCGCGCGCCTATCGGCCCGGGCCCTACTCGTCGCGCGAGAGCATTCCGGCGGCGTGGGATCGCGAGTATCTGCGGCGCATGGCGGCGACCGCCTAGAGCCGGAGGAACTCGCGCGCCGTGCCGCCGAGCAGTTGCCGCTTCACGTCTTCGGGGAGCTGCGTCATGGCCTCGATCAACTCGCCTGGGCGCGCTTCGCCGAGCGGGAAGGGGTAATCGGAGCCGAGCGCGATCCGTTCCGCGCCGAAGAGCTTCAAGAGCAACTGGAGCACGTCCGGATCGTGCACCAGCGAGTCGACGTAGAAGCGCGCCGGCCCTTTGTCCGACGCGAGGTAAGTGCGCGGGTTCACCTTGTTCTCGGTCGCGACGAGGTCCGGCCGGACGTGAAAGCCGTGTTCCATCCGCCCGATTGTGAACGGGTAGGCGCCGCCGCCATGCGCGAAGGCCACCCGCAGCCGCGGGAAGCGCTCGAAGACGCCGCCGAAAGTCATACACGAGATCGCGAGGCACGTTTCCGCCGGCATACCGACGAGCCACGGCAGCCAGAATTTCGGCATGCGCGATTCGCCCATCATGTCCCACGGATGGACGAAGACCGCGGCGTCGAGCGCCTCCGCCGTGCGCCAGACGACGTCGAGTTCGCGGTCGTCGAGATTGCGGCAATGCGGGCCCTGGCAGTGTTCGTTTGCATCGACGTGGGTGCCGATCTGCACCCCGCGCAGGCCGAGTTCGCGCACGCAGCGCTCGAGCTCGCGCGCGGCCAGTTCGGGTGATTGCAATGGGATCGTGCCGAGCCCCGCGAAGCGCCTCGGATGCGCGCGCACCACCTCCGCGATGTGGTCGTTCAGGAAGCGCGCGAGGTCGTGCGCGTCATCCGGTTTCGCCCAGTAGCTGAACATCACCGGCACGGTCGAGAGCACCTGCATGCTAACGCCGGTCGCGTCCATCTCCTCGATCCGCCGCGCGGGATCCCAGGTGTTGTCCTGCACCTCGCGAAAGACCTGCTCGCCTTTCATCATCGGCGCGCAGCACGGCTGGTGATGGGCGAGCCGCAGGAAGCCGGGAT
>JBKJKL010000119.1:0-9147 GCA_046597485.1 Chthoniobacterales bacterium | reverse complement strand
CGAGGACCTCGCGCAAGCGCTGCGGCATCTCGGGTAGGGTGGGGGTCTCGCCCGCCCGTGAACGCGTCCCGCCTTCGCGCACTTTTGTTCCGGGCGAAAGTTCGTTTCGGCAAGATGCCGAAACCGGCGGGCGAGACGCCCACCCTACCCGGGACTTACCGCCGCAGCTTCCGTCGGACGACGATCGCGAGATCCTGTAACTCCGCGACGCGCAACAGATAGGCCACACCGAAGAAAACAGTGCCGCCCACGGCAACCGTCAGGCCGACGCCAACGAGTCGGTGCAGAACGTTCTGCGGGATTCCATCACGGAAAAAAATCCACAGCCCGAGCCAGCAGATTGCGCCGAGACAAACGCCCGCGACGATCAATTTGCCAAAAGTCCGCACGAGCACGCCGGACTCGAGCGCGCCGACGTAGCGCCGCATCATAATGTAGAGCGCGAGGAAATTCGTGATCGCGACCACGCTGGTCGAGAGGGCGAGACCGCGATGGCCGAGGCCGAGATGGAAGGTGAGCGTCCAGTTCAGGAGGAAATTGAGCGCGATCGAGCAGATGCTGACCAGCATCGGGAGGTTGCGCCGATCGAGCGCGTAGAAGGCGGGCGCGAGCACTTTGACTGACGCATAACCGACGAGACCGATGGCGTAGAAACGCAACGCGTCCGCCGTCTGCGCGGTCGAGGCCGCGGTGAAGCGGCCGTGTTGATAGATGAGCGCGATGATCGGCTCCGCGAGAATAACGAGACCGATCGCGGACGGGATGGTGAGCAACATGACAAGCCGGATCGCATGCGCGAGCGCGCCGCGGAATTCCGGCATGTTGCCCGCGGCGGCGCTGCGCGAAACGAGCGGCAGGGTCACGGTCGCGACCGCGACGCCGAAGATGCCGAGCGGCAACTGCATGAGGCGGAAGGCGATGTTCAGCCAGCTGACCGCGCCGTCCTGCAAGTAGGAGGCAAAGACGCTATTGATCAGCACGTTCACCTGCACCGCGCTGGCCGCGATCACCGCCGGGCCCATCAACTGCAGGACCCGCCGCACGCCCGGATCGCGCCAGTTAAAGTCCGGGTGAAAGACGTAGCCGACCTTGCCGAGCGATGGGATCTGGACCGCGAGCTGGAGGAAGCCGCCGATGAGCGTGCCTAACGAGAGGCCGATGAGCGCGCGCGGCCCGAAGGCCGGATCCATCCACCAGGCGAGGAGAACGCCGCCGCCGATCGAGCCGAGATTGAAGAAGCTCGAAGCCATCGCCGGCATGCCGAAGACGTCCTTCGCGTTCAGCATTCCCATTACGAGCGCGGCGAGCGAGACGAGCAGGATGAACGGGAACATGACCCGCGTGAGCAGGATGGTGAGCTCGGCCTTCTGCGCGTCGAAACCGGGCGCGAGAACGCCGATCAACTGCGGCGCCAGCACCACGCCGAAAAGTGTAACCGCGCTCATAAAGACGGTCGTGAGCGTGGCCACCTTGTTCGCGAGCGACCAGGCGGATTGATCACCCTCCGTCGTGATCTTCTGCGAGAAGGTGGTGACAAACGCAGTCGAGAGCGCGCCCTCCGCAAAGAGATCGCGCAGCATGTTCGGCGCGCGGAAAGCAGTCAGGAAAGCGTCGAGGTTCCGGCTCGCGCCGAAGAGCGAGGCGATGACCATCTCGCGCACTAGCCCGAGAATCCGGCTGCAGAGAATCGCGATGCCGACGATGCCGGTCGCGCGCGCGCTGACCCGTTTATTTCCTCCCGCAGCTGCCATGAGCGTCCGAGACAAGAGCGCGCCGCGCCCTTTTGGAAAGGGAAAACTCCGGCCACGCCGCGGTTGACCCGACATACGTCGGGAAGCGAGCCGCAATTCAGGCTTCCATCCGCGCTGGGAAAGCAGGACAACTACGTCTTGGCCGTAAGTTGATTCTTCGGCCGTAGCCATGAATCTCCGCGTGTTATTCCCCAGACAACGCCAGCTTACGCTCCTGCTCCTGGCAGCCGCTCTGGTCTGCTTCCCCTTACCCGGTTCTGCCTTCACGCTGAACGGCTACAAATGGCCCAACGCGACGCAGATCATGCTGCACCTGAATCTGGTTCGCACGCAGGTGCCCTTGCAGGATGGGAACCCCACTTGGAACGCTTCCGCCGCAGATGCAATCGCGCTGTGGAATCCTTTCATCCCCAAGGTTCTCCTCGTTGCCGCAGATCCGACGCCGCCGGCCGCGCAGGATGGCCTGAACTCCGTCGTCTTCGCGAACAACATCTACGGTGAGGCATTCGATTCCAGGACCCTGGCCGTCACTCTTTACTGGCGCACCGGGAGCGTCTTTACCGAAACGGATGTGATCTTTAACAATCTGCGAAGCTGGGATTCCTATCGCGGACCGATCCAGAGCTACGGCACCTCGGCGACCTACGACCTGCATCGCGTCGCCTTGCACGAGTTCGGTCACGTCCTCGGGCTGGGGCATCCGGACGAGCGCGGGCAGACCGTCGAGGCGATCATGAACTCGATCATTTCGGACCTGGACCACCTGGCGGATGATGACATCGCGGGCGGGCGGGCCTTGTACGGTTTCAAGATCACCAGCCCGCTTTACGATCTGAGCGGCACCAGCGGTCAGCTCTTTAACTATCAGATAACCGCCGATAACAGTCCGACCAGCTTCAGCGCGAGCGGACTGCCCCCGGAGCTGCAGCTCGACCCGGCCACCGGACGCATCAGCGGCCGTTGCTATACTACGGGTTCGTTTACGGTCGACGTGGTCGCAAACGGCGCAGCCGGGACCACGACGGGCCGGTTTCAGCTTCCCATTCGGCCGCAAGGTCTCAACAGCTCAACGTATCCACCGGCGATCCTGATCGGCGGCAACTTCTCTTATCAGATCACCGCGAGTAACAGCCCGACCAGCTACAGTGCCTCCGGCCTGCCAGCCGGGCTGACGTTTAACCCAAACACCGGCCTCATCTCAGGCACCCCCACTGCGTTTGGGACCTTCTCCGTCACCGTGACTGCAACCGGTCCGACCGCGATTGCCAGCTCCATCGTTTCCATTCGCGTCAACGGGCCTAGCATCACTTCCCCGACTGGCTCTATCCAGCTCGATATCCTCCAGAGTTACAGCTACCAGGTTATCTGCACCCACCCGGCCTCCTCCTTTACGGCCACTGATCTACCGCCGAACTTCCAGATCGACCCGGTCACCGGCGTGATCAGCGGCACCGCCAGTGGCGTCGGCTACTACAACATCCTGGTGAAGGCGCAGACCGCTTACGGAGAAGCTCAAGGGATCATCGTCATTCAGGTGCTTACGCCGCACCTCAACGGACCGACCAGCTTGACCGCGCAAGTCGGCAGCCCTTTCAACTACCAGGTGACAGCGAGTAATAACCCGACCTCCTTTACCTCCAGCCCGTTGCCGCCCGGTCTGCGTCTCTATCCTGCCAGCGGGCGCCTGAGCGGCGTCCCGGAACTCCGTGGCTTCTATAGCACTAACATCATTGCTCGCGGGGCAGTCGGGGATGCGAATGGTTACATCTCCCTGCAAGTTGCGCCCGCACCGCTCTACTTCACGCCGCTCCTCGGCTCCATCCCATCGCCTGGCGCCGGTTCTTTTTTCCTGCCCGACCGGACGCGCTCACGGCTCTACCTCGCCAGTGGCACCGAGCTCCGGGTGGTCGATGCGGAATCGCTCGCCCTCCTCGGCACCTATCGCTTTCCGACCAGCATCGGCGGCCTGGCGATGCCACCGGATGAAAGCGTTCTCTACCTGACGCTACCCGGCCTGAACCTGATCGCGCCGATCGACCCCGCCACCTTCCTCGGGCCGCCCCAGCTCCGCACCGGCGCGCTCGCCCCGAGCGCGATCGAGGTCGGGGGCGATGGTTACCTTTACGTGATCGATCAGTCTAACCGTGGGCTGGTGCATCAACTCGACCGCACCACCGGGGCCGAGATTCGCCAGTTCGCGCCGAACCCGCGCTCCACCCTTAGCGCGGTGGTGATGCGGATGAGTCCCGACCACAATACGCTCTACGCTGGGGAGGTCGCCCAGCCCGGTCCTGTGCTCGCGAAGTATGCGCTCGCCCCCGGCTCGGCACCGGCCCTCGTGCAGCGGATCGATCCCGTCGCGCCCGCTCCCGCCTTCGCGAATAACTACAATCTCAGCCCCGATGGAAGTCTGCTGCTCTTCTCCATCGGAAGCTTCTCCCTCCTACCCTCGGCCATCGACGTGCGTTCCACTGCCGACCTAAACACGGTCGTCGCCCGCTGGCCGACGAGCGGCTTCACTAACGAGGCGGCTTTCAGCCCGGATGGCGCGTTTGCGGTCCTCTCCTATACCTCGAGTACGCGCGTCGAAGTGCGCGAGGTAGCGCACGGCACGGTCACCAAGTCCATCACCTTGCCGGAGAACGACCCTGCGGCAGCGGCTGGTCCTGCCAGAACCCTGAGCGCTGGACCTTCCGCCTTCCAGATCCTCGCCGGCCCCGCTTACTCCGCGGTAAGAAGTCTCTACCGTTACTCACTCCTCGCTCCTCCTGCCCCGCCCCGAAGCCTGCTCAGTGTCTCGACTCGGCTGCGCGCCCAGCCAGATGCGAACGTGCCGATCGGTGGTTTTATCATCCAGGGCACCGCCCCGAAGAAAGTCATCGTGCGAGCGATTGGCCCGTCGCTCTCGACCTATGGAGTCGCCGGAGTGCTGGCTGATCCGCTTCTGGAGCTTCATGCGTCGAACGGCAGCCTTGTTACTTCGAACGATAACTGGAATGCCCATCGTCAGGACGTCCTCGATGCCGAGCTCCCCTTGGCCAATGAACGCGAAGCGGCCATCGTAGCCACGCTCGATCCCGGCGCTTACACCGCGATTCTGCGCGGGGTGAATAACACCAGCGGCGTCGCCCTTGTCCAAATCTACGACCTCGAGCCGGTGAGCGCCTCGCGCATCAGCAGTCTCTCCACCCGCGGCCGAGTCGAGGCGGGGGATAACGTGATGATCGGCGGCTTCGCGGTCGGCGGCGACCAGGTGACGAACATCCTCGTGCGCGCGATCGGCCCATCCCTCGCGCAGTATAACGTGCCCGATCTCCTCCTCGATCCTACGCTCGATCTCTTCGACGCGTATGGCACCCGCCTCGCGACCAATGACGACTGGACGAGTGACCAGCAGCAGATCAGCGCCACCGGCCACGCGCCGGGTGATCCACGTGAGGCCGCGATCGTTCGCGCCCTTCTGCCCGGCGGCTACACCGCCATCGTGCGCGGTAAAGAGACGGCCACCGGCGTCGCGCTCGTGGAGATTTATAATCTCGGATCCGCTCCCTGATCGGCGCGCGAACAGCCCCGGCTCGTTAGCCTTCCGGCCGCGCCGCGGTTGACGCCTCACGGGCGCGCTCATTCCTTCGCCGGTGCACATCTGCGCCTACCGCGGTTACGCCACGCGCACCCACGTGTGCGTGCGCGGCCGCGTCCTTGCCAACCGCCTGCCCGGCGCACGGCGCGACGAGGACCGCTCCTGGCATAACCTGCGCAATACCTACCGCCGCCTTCGCACCGAGAAGGTCATTGGCGCGCTCGTCACCGTCCGGCTCGGCGAAAGCGAAGGCACTGCTCGCACCGATCGCGAGGGTTATTACCGCTTGGAGCTGCCGCGCCTCGCCAGCGCAGCAGGCGAATGGCTCCACGCGGAAGCGATCTGCGAAGTGCGCGGCGAGCGGCTTTCCGCCACCCACGACATCGTTTCGCCGGGCGCCGCCGCCGAGTTCGGCGTCATCAGCGATCTCGACGACACCGTGATCGAGACGAACATCACCAGTCTCCTCACGGCCGCGAAGCTCACCTTCATGGGCAACGCCAAGACGCGGAAACCGCTCGAGGGCGTGGCCGCGCTTTACACTTCCTTGCAAAATGGCCACGCCGCCCGGCCGGTGAATCCCATCTTCTACGTCTCCACCTCACCGTGGAACCTTTATGATCTGCTCTGCGAATTCATGGAGCTAAATGCCATCCCGGCCGGCCCGCTCTTCCTCCGCGATTGGGGACTCGACACCCTCCGACGCGCGTCCGGCGACCGGCACAAGCGCGCCTCCGCCCTTCAGATCATGAATGCCTATCCGACGCTCCCATTCGTCCTGGTAGGGGATTCCGGCCAGCACGACGCCGGCCTCTATGCGGAGATCGCCGCGCTCCATCCAGATCGCATCCGCGCCATCTACATTCGAGATGTCGACCCGATGACCGCGACGCGCCGCGATGACGAAGTGCGCTCGCACATCCGCACGGCCGCGCACCACGGCGTGCCGATGCTTCTCGCCGCCGACAGCGAGGCAATGGCCCAGCATGCCGCCCGCCTCGGCCTCATCCCCGCGCGCGAGCAGACCAAGGTTGCCATCGAGGTCGCGAAAGATCAGGACCGTCCGACCGCGGCAGCCGCGGCGGTGACGGAGGCACTGGGGATCGACGGCCCTTAGCCGTGATGACTTTCACCGCGTCTGCGCGCGGGCTTCGCTAGTTCAGCGAAGGTACGGCGACCTGGTGCCGCGGCAGATCGATCGTGAAGACGCAGCCCGAGCCCGGCACATCGCGCACGCTCAGTGTTCCTCCATTGGCCTCCACGCTGCGCCGCGAGATGGAGAGTCCCAGGCCTAGGCCGGTCTTATTTTCACCGCTCTGGGTAAAGGGCAGAAACATCGTCTCTGCTTCGCTCGGCAGTAGACCGCCGCAGTGGTCTTCCACATCGATCAGAATCCGATCGCCCGCGGCGTGAGCAGTCAGGCTCACGGCCGTGTGCGGCTCGGTGAACTTGAACGCGTTCTGTAAGAGATTGCCCACCGCCGATGAAAGCAAGGCGCGGTCGCCATCCACCGCGAGAGTGCCATCGACCTGCGAGACGGTGAACGGGCACTGCTCCACCGCGGCCTCGAGCGCAGCGGAAAGCTTCGCCTCCTCGATAAAACTGGAAAGGGAAAAGACCTCATGACGCATCGGCATCCCCGCGGTCAGGCGCACATCAGACAGGGAGTGATCGATCAGCTGGCGCATTCCCACCAGGCTCCGGTCGAGCACTGCCCCGGTCGCGCCTTTGATGCCCACATGTCCTTCCCGGATTGCGGTCAGCGCCAGACCCGCGGAATTGAGCAGGTTCCGCAACTCATGCGCGAACGTCCCGAGCCGGTGGTTCACCGCCTCGGCTTCCCGATCGGCCGCGGCGAAATCGCGGTGATACATGAACTCCGTGACCGCGTTCGCGATCGCGTCGTCCAGGCAGCGATTGAGGGTCCGGAATTCCTCCGTCGTGAAAAGAATCTCACGCTCCACGGCCAGTTCGGTCACGGCTTGGCAGAGATCGCCGTAATCATGCACCACCTGCTCGACGGTCAAGCCATGCTGCGACAGCTCCCGGCCGTGCCTGGTGGCACCTTCGCCCATCACCGAGGAAGGCGATGTCTGCCCTCCCGAGCGCCCGGAGAGGGCGCGGCTGCGTTCCGGATTAGCGCTCGTCTCCTCCAGATGCAGCGTCTCGATCAACTGGTCGAGAAAGTAGCTGACGCCGAAATTTAATTCCTTGTCGGTGGTGCCGCGTGCCGGCCGCCGCGCCACCTTTTCCCGGCAGCGTTCGATAAGTTCACGCCGGTTGTCCACGAGGAATGCGTGCATCATGACCCGCATACCGTCCCACACTTCGGTGATTTACCTAACGAAAAGCCCAGTGAGCGGAGGGAGGAAATAAGAGACGCGATATCATTAGGGAGCCGTCGCGACCGTGTTAACTTCCGGCGGAGGCGAACAGGCGCAGAGCGATCGTCTCGCGCGATTACGGGAACGAAAGGGACGAATGACGATTAATCTCGGTTATATGTGCCGGTTGCTGCTGGCGGCAGACGGAACGCCGCACCGCCCGCTTAAAATCCGCGGCCTCCCAGCCGATCGACAAGTGCAGCTCATGCTGGAGGCCGGCTTCGTCGAAGCGACCCTGCACAGCGGCACCAAGAATTCCTTCACGACCATCGATCGCATCACCCATTCCGGAGATGCGTTCCTCGCCAGCCCGCCTCTGCCCTCCCCACTCTTCCCGTCCCGGGAACCCGCGGCCGGCATCCCTAGCCCCGTGCTCTCCGCCCGCTCCGCCACCCTCCTGGAGAAGTGGAGGCTGAACTTCGGCCAGCTCAACACCTCGCACCCGTTGGGCACCTTGCGGAATCCTACCGCCAAATCGGGAGAAAAGGCATGAGGTCGCGAAGCATAAGAACAGAAGTGTTCGTTTGTCCCAACTGCTCTCACCGGCAACGGCTCGCCACTGCCGCACGACACTGGTGCCCCAAATGTCAGCCCGGCCCATCCTTTGAGATGGAACCCGCCCGACGCAGCGCCGCGCTCAAGGCGGCCGGCGGTCTCACCGCCCAGCTCGAGAATCAGCGCGAGACGTAAGCCCGCGCGTCGTCGCGCCGGTCAGATCAGCGTCTGCTGCTCATCCGCCGCTTCCGCTTTCGCCTTCTTGAAGTTCAGGTCCGGCTCGTAATCGGGGTGCTCGGCACGCTGGTTGCCGTCGAGTAATCCATCGATGGTCACTAACTGCACCCGCGGAAATTTCTTCCCCGCCATGCTTTCGTAGAAACCGACTGACGCGGCGTCCTTCACCATCGCAGGTGTCGGCTGCTCCAATGAGATGAAGAGTGCGATGTCCGCCTTCTCCCGCTCGCGCACATGATTCAGCGCCCGCACATCGTCCGGCTTGATTCCCCCGCCCTTCACGCTCACCACGATCTTGCGCACTTCTTTCCGGTCCAGATCGCGGAAGAATTTCACCCCATCGATGCCGGTATCCGCGCCCTTCTTCTTTCCCTGGAACGGCTGCGCCTCCACCAGCGAGACCGCCCACCACTGGAATTGATACTTGTCCCGCAGCGCCAGATTGCGCGCGCCCTCCAGATCCTTCGGCGTCCCATGCACCTCAAACTTCGCCCGGCCCTTGTAGCGATCCTTCAGCCGCTTCTCGATCAACGAGATCGCCAGATGCGTGATATCGATCCCGATCCATTTGCGCTTCAGCTTCTGCGCGGCATCGACCGCCGTCCCGCAACCGCAGAACGGATCGAGCACCACGTCCCCTTCGTTGCTGCTCGCCGAGATAATGCGCTCCAATAACGCCAGCGGCTTCTGTGTCGGATAA
>JBKJKL010000041.1:0-2655 GCA_046597485.1 Chthoniobacterales bacterium | reverse complement strand
CCATGCTCACGCGGGCGGCACTACGCGACATTTGCGCAGGGCCAGAGTAGGGAAGAAGTCAGCGGGCAATACGAGATGATCGCAAACCGGGTCAAGAAACTGAAGCGCGTCGCTGCGCTCGCGGCAGGAAGAATATCGAAATGAAAATCAAATCTTCTGTTGTTGGCTGGCTTGCGCTCGGACTGCTTTGTGTCGCTTGCGGCAAGAAGGAAAGCGTTCATTCAGTATCGGAGAAAACGGCGGGCGACCGGAAGCTGCATTGGCTGACTGATTTCGGTGCCGCGAAAGCGGAGGCGCGCACCCAAAAGAAAACGCTCTTGGTGAATTTCACCGGCTCCGATTGGTGTCCGCCGTGCATGGCGATGGAAAAAACAGTTTTCTCGCAGCCAGAGTTTGTCGCCTACGCCTCGAAGAAC
Source organism: Chthoniobacterales bacterium (assembly GCA_046597485.1). Taxonomy (GTDB): domain Bacteria; phylum Verrucomicrobiota; class Verrucomicrobiia; order Chthoniobacterales; family UBA10450; genus JACCTI01. Next base: position 2,239 of record JBKJKL010000041.1, on the reverse strand, counting down.
CTGGTGCTGATGGAAGTCGATTTCCCGCGCCGTAAAAAGCAGGCGCCGGAGCTAGCGGCGGCCAACCAGAAATTAGCCAGCGAGTATGGGGTCGATGGTTTTCCGACCATCGGCATTCTGGATCCAGACGGCAAGCCACTCGGGGCCCTTGGCTATCGGCCGGATATCACAGTGGAATCATTTATCGCCGAGATCGAAAAACTTCGGAGTGCGGCCGGAAAAGTCGGCTCGTAGCACCGACGCGACCGCTCGTTCCGCTGTGCAACATCTCGTTTTCGTCGGCGCCGGGCACGCACATCTCCAGCCGCTCAGCCGGACACACGAGTTCGTTAGGGCGGGCGCGCAAGTCACGCTCATCGCGCCGGGAAAGTTTTGGTATTCCGGGATGGGCCCCGGAATGGTTTCGCGCTTTTATGAGCCGGCCGACGACACGGTCGAGGTGGAGCGTCTGGTCACGGAGGGCGGCGGAAAGTTCGTGCGCGATGAAGTCGTGCGAATCGATCCCCCGCAACGCGAACTGCATCTGCGCAGCGGCGCGGTCGTGGGCTACGACGTTCTCTCGCTCAACGTCGGAAGCGAGGTGCCGCTGGAGAAGATTCCCGGCGCGGCGGAATATGGGATCCCGGTCAAGCCGATCAAAAACCTGCTCGGGTTGCGTGCGCGCCTAACGAGCGATCAATCGGGCGCGCGGATCGTCGTGCTCGGCGGCGGCGCGGCGGGAAGCGAAGTCTGTGTGAACCTCTGGCATTTACTCAAGAGCGCCGGACGCACGCCACAGCTCACGCTCGTCTCATCGGAAGAACGCCTTCTCACCCAGGCGACACCGAAGGCGGGCGCGATCCTCAAGAAATACATGGAGCAACTCGGCATCCGAATCCTCGAGAAGGCGAAGGCGCGGGCCGTGACCGCGCACGAAGTTGCGCTGGCGGATGGCGGTAAATTGCCCTTCGACGTTCTCGCGCTCGCGATCGGGATTCGGCCACCCGCTTTGTTGCGCGACTCCGGTTTGCCCTGCGCGGAAGACGGCTCGATGCGGGTGAACGCTTTTCTGCAAAGCCCGGCGCGCTCCGAGATCTTCGGCGCGGGCGATTGCGTTTGTTTCGGCGAGAAATGTCTGCCCCGGATCGGGGTCTTCGCCGTTCGGCAAGGCCCGGTGCTGCAGCGCAACCTGCTCGCTTTCCTGCGCGGTGAAACGCTGGAGGAGTTCAAACCGCAGAAGAATTATTTGCTCATTCTGAATCTCGGCGACGGCAGCGGACTCCTGACTTACGGCAGCCTAACGATGCGCGGACGCTGGGCCTTCTGGTTCAAGGACTGGCTCGACCGCCGCTTCGTGCGAAACTTTCAAAGTCAGGATCACACATGAAATTCACCCGCCTTCTTTCTCTCTTCGCTCTCGCGCTTTTCGTTATGCTAACGGTCTCCTGTCATGGCTCTGGCTGGTCGCTCGTGGATTGGAAAATCAAACACGATTTTCCGGAGGTGAAGCGGATCACCCCACCGGAGCTGGCCGCTTGGTTGCAGGATCCGAAACGTCCGGCGCCGGTGCTGCTCGACGTCCGGACGCAGGCCGAGTACGAGGTGAGCCACTTGAAGAATGCGGAGCGCGTTCAGCCCGACTCTCCCGCGTCGGCCATTCATCTGGCCAAGGATCAACCGATCGTGACCTACTGTTCGGTCGGCTATCGCTCCGGCGCTTTTGCGCAAACCCTGGACGAGGCCGGCTACACGAACGTGCACAACATGGAGGGCAGCATATTCAAATGGGCCAATGAAGGCCGGCCGGTCTACCGCGATGGAAAGCGGGTGGAGAAAGTGCATCCTTACAATAAAACCTGGGGACGATTACTCGAGCGGAAGCGGCAGGCGGACGTCCCGCCGGATCCCAAATAGGTCACTTCTCCGACCGCAGGATGAGTGACTTCCTCTACGCCCGCTCCCAGATGGGGATGTCGCTGGCGTTTCACATCATCTTCGCGGCGCTCGGGATCGGGTTGCCTGTCCTGATGGCGATCGCGGAAGCGGTTTATCTCCGGACGAAACGGCCGGTCTTCCTCGAGTTGAGCAAACGCTGGGCGCGCGGGACGGCGATCCTATTCGCGGTTGGCGCGGTCTCAGGGACGGTGCTGGCCTTCGAGCTCGGGCTGCTTTGGCCGGGGTTCATGGAACACGCGGGCGCGATCATCGGGATGCCGTTCTCGCTCGAGGGTTTCGCCTTTTTTGCGGAGGCGATTTTTCT
>JBKJKL010000472.1:0-13056 GCA_046597485.1 Chthoniobacterales bacterium | reverse complement strand
CTGCAATTGATCGCGGAAACCATAGGCGCCGCCGGATTGATAGAATCCAGTCCGGCCCCAGAGCCGGCAACTCAGCGTCTGATACAGGAGCCAACCGTTCGCCATGACGTTCACTGCCGGGTCGGGGGTGTCCACGTTCACGGCGCCGAGGGTGCGGTTCCAAAATTGATGGACGCCATCGAGCGCGACGGCGCTCGCTTCCGCCCTGCGAAAACGCTGGATCTGGTCCTGCACTTCTCCCGGTGTACGACCGACTCCAAGGCGAAAGCTTGTTTCTCGTTCCTCCCCGTCTGCCAAATCGAATGCAACTTGCAACGCGCCGCAGGGGTCGAGCCCCGCGCCGACTTTGCCGGAGAGGCGCGTGCGTTTGAGCGCCGCGGGCTGCGCGACGCTGCCGTTCCGGCCGAGAAATTCTTTCCGGCTTCCAGTCACGGTGCGGGTCTGGCCGGTGACGTCGAAGAACACGATGCGATCAGGGAATTCTGAGTTGTAGAAGTTACGCGCCAAGAGCGCGCCGGTTTTGAGGTCTAATTCGGTTTGCACATTGAGCAGAGTCTTGTGCCGCAGGTCGCCTAGGACCCACTCACAGTAACCGGTCACGGAGAGGCGGCGCGGGCCGCCCGAAACGTTGCGCAACTTTAAATTGGAAAGTTTAACTGAGGCGTCCATCGCCACGTAGACCCAAAATTCGGAAACAATCCCATGCTCGAAGTGCTCGAAGACGGTGTAACCAAAGCCGTGGCGGATGACGTAGGGGGTCGTGCCACGCGCAGGTCCCGGCGTTGGCGACCATGTTTGCCCAGTCTTTTCGTCGCGAATGTAGAAGGCTTCCCCAGTGGTGTCCTGAACGGGGTCGTTGTTCCAGGGAGTGAGTCGGAATTCATGGGCGTTTTCGGCCCACGTATAAGCGCTTCCACTCTCTGAAATCACTGTCCCGAAAGAAGGATTTGCGAGCACGTTTACCCAGGGAGCGGGCGTGTTTTGTCCGGCTTGAAGCGTGATGACATACTCGTGGCCATCCGGGGTGAAACCGCCGAGACCGTTTTGAAACGACAACTCGCGCGCGGGAGACGACGCCGGGGCATCGATGTGCGGAGACCGTGTGGTTGTTAGAGCCGGGATTAATGGTTCCAGAACGCTGAGTTGTTCCAACTGTTCCAGGAGCGACCCGTGCTGGTCGTCGAGAACGATGCGAGCCGCTGATTGCAGCAGCACGCGGCCGTCGTTAGGAATTTGTTCCAAGCGCCGGACGAAGATGCCGCCGGGCTTGTCCAGGATTTGCGCTGCGTCTCCAGATGCAACCAATCCGGTGATCTGGTCCTGCAAGGACTGGCGATAGACCGAAGCGTCTTCATTTAAAATAACCAACTCAACAGCCAGGCCCTTCGCGCGCCAATAGGAATGCGCCTGAATAAGCTGGCGCACGATTTCTATATTCTCCGGATCAGTGCTGCGAAGAAGGACCAGCGGTGTGTCGCCGGAAATGCCGTAGCTCCAGAGGCCGCTTTGGCCGCGGCGATTGTCCAGCAGGACGCCAGGATTCGCTCGGCGAGCCGGGTCGGCATAGATAATCGCGCTTGCCAGCCGCCCATAAAGCTGGGCTTCCGCTTCCGTGGCGTTCAGCTGATGCAAGGTGACCTGGCTGTGGGTCCAAGCCAGATCAAGAGCGCGGTCAGCCATGCGCGAGTGCTGATATTTTTCGACGAGGGCAAGTGCGCTTTCCCGGCTCTCGGTCGCGCCGATGATGAAATCGACCACAGCCGTCTCGTTAGGCTCGAGAGTCACGGTGCGCCGGAGTGAAATGATCGGATCGAGAACCGAGCCTGCTGTATCCGAAAGCGGCGCGATCTCTTGCATGGCCGCAGGGTTGGCCAGTGACCCGCCGCGGCCGACAAACTTGAAGCGATCGGTTTCGCAGGAGATTTCACCATGGGTCGCACCCTTGCCCACCATCAGATGAAGGAGCCACGGCGGCTTTTCTTCTTCGGAACGCGCACGGCGGGTGCAGAGAATTGAAGAGGAAGCTCGCGTGAATTCCGTTTGCACGAACAGATTGCTGAAAGCCGGATGCGACTCGTCCGAGGCTTGGGAAGCGAGGACCACTTCCGCGTAACTGGTTAGTTCGATGACGCGCGGACGACGCGAACGATTGGTCAGCGTAATGCGCCGCAACTCCACGTCGTCTTCCGGCGAAACACAGAGCTCGGTGTGGTGTTCGAGATCGGCATGACGCTGGCGGAATTCCGCGCGCGCCTGCGTAAAAATCGCCTCGTAACCTTGCGTCGCGCGCAGTGTGGGTTGGAAAGCCGTGGACCAGAATTCCCCCGTCGCCACATCGCGCAGGTAGATAAACGTCCCCCAGCAATCGCGCGTTCCATCCTCGCGCCAGCGCGTGACGGCCAGATCGCGCCACCGACTGTAACCGCCGCCCGCGCTGCTGATCGCGACATGGTAGCGACCATTGGACAAGAGGTGGACCTCCGGGGTTCGAGACGTCGGATTCGTGAAGACCCGCATGCCGTCGTCACCTCCACCGGCGGGCCGTCTGGATTCCTCCATCTCCAAATCTTCCGGAAGAACATTGGCTTCCGCTTTTGGGATGCGCTCCTGCAACAATAAGTCGGCGGCCTTGAGCAACGGCAGGGACATGAAACGCCGTTGCATCGGGCGATCGTGTAATAAATAGAGGAGAGCCAGCAGGCTCATTCCCTGGTGGTGCGCCATGAAAGATCGCACGGTCACGCTTTTCTCATCCGGCGGCAGCCGCGACGGCGTGTAATCGACAGCCTCGTAGAATCCGTAAGCGCCCTCCCGCCCTTCCGTCGCGAGCCGTTGCAGATTTTCACACGCTTCGCGCGGCGCGACCATCAACGCCATCGCACTGGCGTACGGAGCGATCACGAGGTCCTCTGCCAGTCCGCGTTTCAGCCCCAGACCCGGGACACCAAAGGCGCGATACTGGTAGTTGTGATGCACATCGGTCCGGTTATAACCAGATTCGGAAATGCCCCACGGAACGCCGCGCGTGCGGCCATACTCGATCTGTTGGCGGACGGCCGATTTGCACGCCTCATCGAGCAGCGTGTTCTCATAATTAGGCATCACCAGCAAGGGCATCAGATGTTCAAACATCGACCCGCTCCATGAGACCAGGATCGGCTCTCCGTGCGGCGCGACGAGAAGGCGGCCGAGCGCGAACCAGTGGTCCTGCGGCACCTGCCCCTGCGCGATGGTGACGTAACTGCAAAGCCGCGCCTCCGAGGCGAGCAAATCGTAAAAGCTCACGTCTCGCCGCCCTTCGCTCGCGTTAAAGCCGATAGAGAAAAGGTCGCGTTCCCGATCAAACAGGAAGGTGAAATCCATCGCTGCCAGTTCGTCGCATTGACGAGCGAGGGTTTCCAACCCGACCAGGCGTTCCCGGGCCTTGGCGCTGGTTTCGTGTAAACAATCTGCCCAGGGAGCGGTCGGCGGGGACTCGTTAGACTGGGCCGCGAAAGTCTGATCCAGGACGGAGAGTTCTCGCAATGAGGGCGAGGCCGTGAGTTGCGCAAACTTTTCTCCCAGATCTCCCGGGACCAGCTCCGGGTGACCCAACCAGGGAGCATGGAAGAGCAACTCCGCTAGGTGCTCCTCGCAACTACGCTCGAGCAGGTGCGCCCATGCTTTCGTCTCCTCTTCCGCACCCATCAGTACGACCGAAATTTGCCTGGCCTGGTCAGCCGCACGCCGCAGGAGACTTACCGCAGCAGCCAGAGTCGCGGGCGCCGACTCCAACTCAGCCTCAAGCTGCTGCATGAGCGCGGCGTTCTCGCCGGTCAGGCTTTGCAGCATTGCCAGGGTATCGCGCAAACCGCCAAAGATTTGGGGCTGCAATATGTTCTGGTCCGCCACTTCCCTCAGCCCGCTGCCGAGCGTGAGCAGGTGTCCGGCGAGGTTGCCACTGTCCACGCTGGAGACGTAAAGCGGGAGGAGCGGCTTGAGCGTTCGAGTGTCGTACCAATTGTAGAAATGCCCGCGATGACGCTCCATCCGCAGCAGGGTCTCGAAGGTGGCTTTGGTGCGCTGGAGCAATCGGCCTAACGACAAATACCCGAAATCCCGCGCGGCCAGATTGGCGAGGAGTGCGAGCCCAATGTTCGTGGGAGAAGTGCGTGCGGCCACTCCCGTGGAATGCTCTTCCTGAAAATTATCAGGCGGCAGCCAGTTCTCTTCCGCGGTGACGAAGGTGTCGAAAAAATGCCACGTCTTGCGCGCCGTGCGGCGCAGAAAGGTGCGCTGCTCCGCCGAGAGGTCGGGCGCCGACGGCGCGATCGGCTGGCTGATTTTCCAGGCGATCCAGGGTGCCGCGAGCCACAGACCCAGGAACGGGAAAGCGCACGGCAACTGCGTCCGCTCTAGCACACCAAGAAAAATTCCGCCCGTCAGAGCGACCAGCGGAGCGGCCCACATCGTGACATAAAATGCGGTGAGATCGGCCCGCGTTTTTTGTGCTACATCGCTCGAGGTCTGCCATTCCAGGAGCCGCTTGCGCGTTACCAGCATGCGGAACAGCGTCCGCCCGATGGCATCGAGGCTGAGGAAAGCGTCGTAAGGCAGGAACGCTAACGTGAGTGAGATGTGGCCAAGTGCTCGACCGCTCGAAGTGCCCACTCCTCGCAGATGCATTTGCCAGGGCAGTTGTGCCGGCTTCCGCAATAGTTCGACCGCGGCGGACAGCGATCCCGGCAGCGCGACGATCGCTAGAACGAGACCAGTTCCGATCAAGCCGAGAGCGGGAACAAGCAGCCAAATCGTCAGCAGGAAAAGAAGCAGCGCAATCGGGACGAGACTGCGCCGCAGATTATCAAAAATCTTCCACCACGATAAGGCAGAGAGCGGATTAGCAATGCTCCGTCCGTCCTCTCCCGGCACCCGCGGCAAGAGCCACGGCATGATCTGCCAGTCGCCTCGAATCCAACGGTAACGCCGGCCGACATCCACGTCGTAGCGCGCAGGATATTCTTCGAAAAGCTTCACATCGCTGACGAGGCCGCAGCGGGCATGCACTGCCTCCAACAAGTCGTGGCTTAGGATTTTATTGTCCGGAAACCGGCCCGCGAGAGCGCGCTCGAACGCGTCCACTTCGTAGATCCCTTTCCCAATAAACGAGCCTTCGTGGAAAAGATCCTGATACACATCCGAGACCGCGCGCGTGTATGGATCGATCCCAGTCTCGCCCGCGTGCAGCCGGACGAACCATGAGCGCGCCGCGCCCGGCAGGCTGACATCCACGCGCGGCTGCAAGAGGCTGTAGCCTTCGGTGACAATTCCGCTGGCGGCGTCGAAGCGCGGGCGGTTTAATGAATGAGCCATCGTGCCGACGAGCTGCCGGGCCGACTCGCGCGGCAGTTGCGTGTCGGTATCGAGGGTGATGACGTATTTAATCGACGGGAGAATCGAGGTCTCGCCAACGACCTCGCAAAAGCATTCCGCGCAGCGGCCCCGGAGCAGGGCATTAAACTGCATGAGCTTTCCGCGCTTTCGCTCATAGCCCATCCAGACGCCCTCGCTCGCGTTCCAAAAACGCGCGCGTTGGAAGAGAAAAAAAAGATCGCCGCGCTCGGACGCGTATTTGCGATTGAGTGCCTCGATCCCGGCCCGCGCCCGCTCGAGCAGAGGCGCATCCTCCGGCAGGCTTTCGGCCGCTGCATCGGGGAAGTCCGTCAGCAGAGCGAAATGCAGGTGCTCATCACGGTTCGCCAGATGATGAATCTCCAAGGTTTCGAGCAGGCCATCGATTGCCCCAAGACTGGCGAGCATGGTGGGAACGACCACCATGGTGCGGTCGTCCGGCGAGATGCCGGAGGAATAATCGAGGCGTGGAAGAAAGCTCGGCGCAACGAGCAAGGTAGTGAGCCAGTTGAGCAACGAGACCGCGAGTTGGCTTACACCCAGAAGAAAAGTGAGCCCACAAAGGATCAATCGCCATCCATGCACGTCGAGCGCTTGCGACTGCCTAACGAAAAGAAACGTAGCCAACAGCGTGAGCAGGAAAATTCCGCCCGCATAGAAGGTGAATGGAAATTGCGCGATGCCTCGCTCGCCGATTGTCTTCCAGGGCCAGCGCACACCTCCCGCGCGCTCCAGCAGAGGCCGTCCCTTATCGATCAGGTAATAACCGACATGCGCCGTCCGATCCTCTTTTCCGTTCTGCCGGGCGCTTTCTTCCGCGAGCGAGACGGCCTTATGCGCCATTTCCGTTTCCGAAAACTTGCTCTGGCGGGCCAGCGTCTCGACCGCGTGGCGATAGCGATCGCGCGTCGCAAAATCCATCCCTCCATAGACGCCGGCGGGTTCGGCTCGCAGCGTCTGCTCGACCACGCTCAAAGTTTCTACAAAGTCCTTCCAATCGATCGCGCTTAACAGGCGCAGACTGGCGATACTGTGACTGACGGACACCTGATCAGATGCCTGGCTCTGGCTTTCCTCCTGCACGAGCTGCTCGATGGAGAGTCCGTGCTCAACGACCCGCTGTTCGAGCCAGCCACGCGCCAAATGAAGGACCGGATTTGAACGCGAAAGACGCTGACAGAATTCGGCGACGAAGAAGCTGGAAAGGGGCGGATCAGCCCGCGCCATGTCCGCCACTACGACAACGACCTGGGAGGGATTTTCCTCCGCGACTTCCTGCAGACGCTCCACCCATCCGCGTGCAAGTTTACGAGCTTGCCGCGCACTCGTCAGACCGCTTGTGACACGCTGGAGATTCTCGATCAACCCCAGTCGCAGCATGATGGGAATGGCCCACAGCTCGCCCAGTTTCAACGGGGACACTGTCTGATAAGCAGCAATGAAAGCGGTCAGCGAGATGGCGTCGATTTCCGCGTCCACATGCGAGATGAGTTCGAGGACGATGTCGTAAACTCGGAGCAACCCGGCAGATGGACCGTCCGCCAGGCGGGGCAATTCTCGGCTGTAGGCACGGGGCAAATGCCGGCGGGTCAGTTGGATCTGCTCTTCGATCAGGTAAAAATTATCGAGCAACCATTCCGCCGCGGGAGTGATGCGCCTGGTCGGAGGCACCGCCAGAGTGGCGCGGTTAAAAGCGCGAATAACCTCTTCGTTCTGCTCCAACCGGGCGAGCAACCGGTTGCCGCCGCGACCCATCACGATGCGGTGTTTCCGCGCAGTTGCCTCGGCGTGGCGCGCGAGTTGTTCGACGCCGAACAACTCCGCCCGCAACGGCAGCTCAACTGCAATCGAAGCGCCGTGGCCCATCAGAGACGTTCCAAAGCGCGGTGACTTGGTCGGCATTCTATTATGATTGAACATCAGCAGGGTTTGCGCGGCTGTCGAAAAACGGCCGGGCACACTAACGCGAATAAACGTAGGGGCATCCCGTCAACGAAGGTTGTGAATCTGACTATCGGTTCTGTGAGTCGAAACGAGTGGCAGAATGACACCGAGCGATGCGGAGACGTTTCGATGGCATCACGAACAGAAATTCTTCCGTGCTCCTCCGGATCAAACGACCGGAAGAACAAGCGGGCTTCCTTTTTGATTCGCGATACGAGGCGAATCTCCGCTTCGGCTTTCTCGCGAGGGAGGAGCAAATACACGGGTGCGCGGCGGTTTGGCACGGTCTGCTTGAGAGGAAACGGCGTGAGATCGCGGAGCTCCAAGAGGTATTTCGTAAGGTCGTCCGAGTTCGCATAATCGAGGTAACCGATCGTGTCGAAGATGCCGGTTTCGCGCGCCAGTCGTTCGTCGCGAGCGACGGTCGTGTTTCTCGATAGAACGACGCGTTTATTTTTACCGATGGAGAAGCCGACCTCGTACGCGACGTTAAAGTTGAGTCGTGTGATGTCTGCGACGACGAACGACGCCGACTCGATCTCATCGAGGACTGGATCGACAGGCACCGGCCAGGAGTGTCATTTACTTCCCAAGTCTGGAGCGTCAACGCCGGCTGCATGTTCTTTGCCTTCCTTACTGTCGCGTTGATCGCTTCACGGACCTCGCGCAGGCTAGACGGACAGGCTATGGATGCTTTGCCAACGGCCACGGCGCAGTATCGGTGGAATACCGCGACATGTTCACGCGTTGAGTCGCGTCGCAAATGCTCCGGCTGGCGCGTGCTGCTTCGACGCTTGAGAATGGCGCTCGAGTGCCGTTCGAGGCGATTAGCACGCGATCACTGTTTCGCGTCAGCAGCCTTCGCCTCAATCACTGCCAGAAGCTTGTCGCAAAGGATTGCGAGTTCTCTCACTGATTTCTCTGGAGTTGGCAGGTCCGAGCCGGCCACAAGCGACCGCATTTTCCTGACGCCCTCTTGCATTCTCGAAATGATTGCGGTTTGCGGCATTTTACCGAGTTGAGATTCGAAATGACCGAGCAGGGCCGGCTGCCTAAGCAATTCGGCATCCTCGGCGGAATAACGCTGCAGGATAAGCGCGGTGAGGGCTCTCGTGCCGCGCAACCAGCCTCCTAGGCTCACAAGCTGCGAAAGCTGTTCGCTGTTTAGTTGCATCATGCCGTCGTGAACGTCGGAAAGCACGGCATCCCATTCTCTGCGAACCGCCAGCCAGTCGTTCTTGTCTGCATGTTCCACGATGCTCCTGCTGCGCCTCATCACCGTCGATTCAACACCGAGACCGCGCGCCAACGTAAGCACAGCAGTGCCGACCTCCTTCACCTCGGCCGCGTCGTGTGCTTCCACCGCGATGAATCCTTCACCGACCACGACCCCGAGGAGCAGCGCTATCTGCGTCTGAACGCCGTGAGGCTTGGCCCGCGCGAGGCCATCGAGTTGAACCAATCGCCAATTCGCGTTGGAGAATTTGTCGAGCGACTCAAATACCTTGCTAGGTATCGGCACGACAACTTCGGATATTGGCTTGGACTGACGAGGCAGTTCGCTGGCAACGGACTTGGGAGAGGATTGAGCGACACCAAACGGGGCCGCGACGATGCACAGAACGACGGACATGCTGAAGGCACGCCCAACTCCAATGAATTCTTTAGCGAGAGAAAATCGCATAGAGGAGAATGATCAAACCTACCGCAACCAAGATCGCCCGCGGCGCGAGTTTGAGATCGAACCGTTTGAATGGCGCGGCGTCCCGGGTTGGCGCAACACACTGACGGCAGTGAGCGTCAACAATGGAAAGGGCGTGCCCGCAGGCTGGGCAGGATTCCAGAGACATATTCTAACTGCGCCACTCGACTAAATGAGCCAATGGAACAGTAGGCTTAGGCCAGATCTTTCACCCGCGCACGGTTTCGCCACGCGATCTCCGCCTCGTTCGCTTCCCGCACGCTCGACGCCATCATGTGGCTGCGTCGATTGTTGCAAAAAATGCCGGTCACCAGCAGTCCAGTCGGGTGGGTGCCGACGGAATCGAGTTCAAAAAAGTCGGCCACAGCGGGTTCCTTCGCATCGTCGCGGCGGATGATCATGAGCTTGCCGGCATGGGCTCGCCAATAAGCTTTCGCGTTCGTCTCTTCCGGAGTTGCCGCGATCGGGGGGGGCATCATCTTCAACATTATGCCGGATCGCGCCGATTGGTATGGCGAATCAGGGAAGCCGGTTTGAAGCGCGGTAAAAAAAACAGGGGCGTGATAACTCAGGAAGGCTGCAGCTTTCAAACACTCCGGATTCTCGGGTGCGAGTTCGTGGCACGAATCGAATAAGCGCGCGTCCACGATCGGGTGTGGATTGGCGTGTGAATTCCGCGCGATGATCACTGGCTTAATCGTGACGCATCAAACGAGGTGCTGAATTCCACGCCAGATCGGGGACGGTTCATCATGTTACAAAGCATTCAATAACGTTACGGAGAGAAACTACGCGCTTCGGACGGCGAGATCGGCCATGTCGGAGATTTCTACTTCGATGATAAGACTTGGAGCGTATGCTATCTCGTTGCGGACACGGGTCATTGGCTCGCAGGGCGCCTGGTGCTCATTTCTCCTCACGCCCTTGGTCACCTTTATTCCGAAGGAAAGGTTCTTCTCGTTAACCTAACCCGGAAGCAGATCGAGGACAGCCCGTCCATCGACGAACACAAGCCCGTCTCTCGCCAGCATGAAGAAGAATATCATCGACACTACGGATACGAGTACTACGCAGAATCGATGCCGCTGTGGGGTTTGGCCGGTTACCCGGTCATGGTTCCTCCGCCACCAGAGACCGACGTTAAACCACGGGGAGCCGATGCACATCTTCGAAGCGCGCGGGAGCTAAGTGGCTACAGCGTCGAAGCGAACGACGGAACAGTCGGGGAGGTCACAGACTTAATGATCGACGGCAGGACGTGGATGATCCGCGAAGTCGTCGTGGAATGCGGCCATTGGTTTGCCGGCAAAAAAGTAATCGTAACGACGGACAAGATTGCACGCATCGACTACGAGATTCGTCAAAGCAGGCATTTACCGAAGTATCACCGCACAGCACACCGATACTGCGTGAAGACGAATCGTCTTTAGCAGAGGAATCGAATGCGATCCTCGATTATCGGATCGGGATAATCCAAACAACAATCCAGAAGGCGCGAACTATCCCGGATTACACAAAAGCGGAGCTGTTGACGCTGTTCACGGGACTGAACTCCGAATTAGCGGTCTTCTCAAAAACTCACCACGAGGACGCTTCCAGCATCACGCGCTTTGCAGATGTGTCCGCGCACGAGGCCTCACGTTCGCAGAATAACCCGCAGCTCGCCAAGACCGCGCTGGATGGATTGCGTGCTTCCATTCAAGGCCTTGAAGACTCGCCCCCCGTGCTGGCCGGAACGGTGAGCCGTTTCGCCACGGCATTGTCGAATATGGGTATCTGAGAGCGATACTCTAACTCACATCGAGAAACTCGCCGGCACTTCCTCCGGAACCACGCACATTCACGTCCATCAGGTTCCATGGGCAAGAGAAGCTTTCGGCGATGGCCGCGCTCGCAGTCGATCACGATGGAAATATGCTTTCAAGATTGAGCAGCAAGTGAGGCTTGATTTTGGCAATCTGTAGGCCGAAAAACAGCGCTTCTGTGCCTTCCGGAGCGTTCTCCTGCGTGACCTTCCTAGTCGGATCGACTCCGTAAACTCCTTAAAGGAAATTCTTTCCCGTCCAATTGAGAGCGCTACCCCGCATGGATTCGAACCATGAATAACGCCTCCAAAGGGCGCTGTGTTACCGTTACACCACGGGGTATTGAACGCGCATTGGGCGCGCTGACTTCGGCGAATATTGCCGCTTTCGGCTTCAGCGCTAGCTCGCGTATCCGCCGGAGATGTACCGCTCGAGGTGCTCGAGGGTGGCGCTCTGCACGGAGATGACGTGTTTGACGTGGTCGCCAATCGAGATGACGCCGCAGATTTCGCCGTCTTTCACGACGGGCAAATGGCGGATGCGCTTCTCGGTCATGTTGCGCAGGCAATCGTCGACCGACTGCCGCGGGTCGACCGTGGTCAGGTTCGTCGACATGATCTCGCTCACCTTTGTCTCGCGGGATCTCTTGCCGCGGAGCATCACTTTGCGGGTGTAATCGCGTTCGGAGATGATCCCGATGAGCCGTCCGTCGTCGACCACGAGGAGCGCACCGACATTTTTCTCCGCCATCAGCGCGACGGCGTCGTAGACCATCTCGTCGGATGAAACGGAGAAGACGTCCTGTCTCTTTCCGCTGAGAATTCCCTCGATCGTCCCGGTAACGTTCATGCGCGTATCGCCGAACGCGTGACAGCGCCCGTGCGTTGCACCCTAGCAGTTCCTTTTTCGCGGGCGCAAGGTATTACGCGGCCTGCCGCAGGGCGAAATCGAATTCGCACTGTTGCGCGCGCCCGGTGGGCGAAGGGTTAGCGAGCGAGAGGCGGAGCGCACGCAACATACGGAGGCCGCGCTCGAGCCGGTCGGGGCGAGTGGAGTAAGGAACGGGGAGCAAAGTGCGGCGGCCATAGCGGCTGGCGTTTGTTTTCATGTGCGCCATCCTGCAGCGGGGTGTCAGACATTGACTGTCCGACGCAAAAATATTTCTGAAAAAATCCTGAGCCGTTCCACCTTCCCTCGAATGCGCGACAAAGGATTCTCGCGGCCGCCGCTGGAGCGGATGATGCGCATCCACACGCAGCTGAAGGCGGGCGACTTCCCGAACTGCCGCAAGATCGCCGAGGAATTCGAGGTCTCGTCGAAGACGATCCAGCGCGACATCGACTTCATGCGCGACCGGCTCGGCCTGCCGATCGAATACGATCCTTTGCGCTTCGGCTTCTTTTACACCGAGGCGGTCTCGGCCTTTCCGAGCATCGAGGTTTCGGAGGGCGAAGTGGCGGCGCTCTTCGTCGCGCAAAAGGCGCTCGCGCAATACAAAGGGACGCCGTTCGAGCGGCCGCTGCGTTCCGCTTTCCGCAAAATCGCGGACAGCCTGAAGGAGCGTGTCTCGTTTTCTTGGAGCGACATGGAAGACGCGATCTCCTTCCACAGCGCGGGCGCGAGCGTGGCGGACCTCGCCCTCTTCGACCAGGTCAGCCAGGCGGTTCTGAAGTCGGTCGAACTCGAGTTCGAATATCGGAAACTTAAGAGCGATGGCCATGAGCCCCGTCGGGTGCGGCCCTTCCACATCGCATGTCTGGAGAACCAGTGGTATCTCTTCGCGGAGGATCTAGAGCGGAAAGATCTCCGCACCTTCGCGCTGCCGCGCATGCGCGCGGTACAGCTCACGAGCAAAAAATTCCGGCGCCCGCCGAACTTCTCGATCAGCAAGGTCCTGAGCGGCAGCTTCGGCGTCTTCGAGGGCGGCCGAAAATATCGGATCAAGCTGAAGTTTGACCCGTTTGCCGCGCGACTGGTGAGCGAGCGCACGTGGCACGACTCGCAAACTTTGCGCGAGGCAAGAGACGGCTCGGCGGTGCTGGAGTTGGAACTCGGCAGCTTGCAGGAAATTGAACGCTGGATTCTCAGCTGGGGCAGTCATGTGCGCGTGCTCGCGCCTGCGGAACTCGCCACGCGCGTTCGCGCGGAAGCGCAATCGATCGTGGATAATCATTAGAGTCAGACTATGTCGCTTTCGAAAATCTCCTCTGCGCT
>JBKJKL010000259.1:0-13395 GCA_046597485.1 Chthoniobacterales bacterium | reverse complement strand
CGGATTTTTGCGAGGCTCGTCAGGATATCGTCCTGAATGCCGTCGGCGAAAAACGCGTTTTCCTTGTCGTCGCTGAAATTGTCGAAAGGCAAAACAGCGATACTTTTTTCGCCTGTCGCTGATCCGGCATGCGGTCGCATTCGGTCGAAGACCAGTAAACCAACTGCTGCCACCAACACTGCGATGATAACGACGTTGATCCTTCGCCCTGTCGCGGGCGCAATCGATCCCTCGGGTGCAACTTCATCGGTCCGCTTCAACCCTTGCGGCGTCATCTCGAACGCCCACGCGATGACCAGCGCGATCGGAAATCCCGCTGCGATCATAAGGACGAAAACCTTCATGACCCAACCCGGCGTGTCGAAAGTCGGGAGTAAGATCGAGGCCGCTTGGATCAGCAGCCAAGCCACGATCGTATAGGCCACCGCAACCTTGTAAACATTGCGCCGCTTCAGCTCGGCGAAGAAATTGCGCGGGTTCATTTCGATGCTGTGGGAATATCCTTTGGCTTGGCCGCAGCGATGAGCTTTTGAAAACGCGGGTGGGAGCGCAGCGAGTCCCAGGCGTCGTCCAGCACCAGGTCGCCATAATCAAGTCCCATTGGCTGGCGCGCCCAGCGTTCCACCAGGTCCAGCGCGCGGTTTGTGTCGCCGATCTGCGCGTAAATCTCAGCGAAACGGATTTCAATCTCCGGGCCGTTGACCGCATCTTTCTCCACTGGGAGGAGCGTGCGCGCACGTTCCGCTTCCTCGAGCGCGACTTCCTTGCGACCCAGGTCCGCATCGATGCGCGCGAGGATCATCAGTGTCTTGGCATCATCGGGACGCGCGGCAAGCTCTGCCGCGGCCGCTTCGCGTGCGGTCCGAAATGCGGCCTCTGCTTTTTGCTGATCACCAAGACGTGACCAGACCAAACCTTCGTACCATTGCCGTGGTGTGATGTAGCCGCTGCGGGTAAAGTAGGGCCCGGTGTAGCCCGAGAGGATGTCGCGCGCTTGCGCATAGTCGCGTCTCAACCGGGCGAACCGCAGGCGTGCGTAGGCTAGACGTTCCGGGCTTTTGCCGGCTACCGCGGGATTCGATAACGCCGCCTGCATCCGCCGCAGGTCGGCTTTGCTGGCGAGATCGATCCATGCTCGGCGCAACTGGAGCTCCAAGTCGTCTGGCCGCCAGGTCAGCGCATTGTCCAGGATACGCGCCGCATCAGAGTACTGGTGCAAGGCGTCGCCATACGTGTCGTTCGCCAGCGTTAGGACGATGTTCAAGTTGCGCGGGTCGAGAGCGAGAGCTGCTTCGAAGTCGCGGGCGGCATCCTGCCAGTGGCCTTGGCGCCGCTCGACCGCGCCTAGACTGAGGAGCACATCGGAGTCGTTGGGGGCGACGCGCCTCGCCGCATCCAGTTCACGCGCTGCCTTCGCGTAATCGCGACGACCCCAGAGGTGCAGGAACGCGCGTCCAAGGTGCACTTCTACGGCGTCCGGCTGGAGTGAAGCCGCGGTGTCCAGCAGTTTGGTGGCCGCGGCAATACGGTTCTCCGTGTGATCGTAGTTGAACCAGTACAACCCTAAATGGGTGCGCGCCGCCTGGCACAAAGCTGGCACAAACGCCGGGTCCGCCGCCACGGCCGCTTCGAAAAGGCGAAGCATTTCCGTCCATTTCTCCCGTGTTTCTTCCCTTGTCCCGCGATCGAGTTCTTTGCCGCGCAGGTAAAGGTCATACGCCGCCGGGTTACTTGTCGGTTTGGATTGAAGAGCCGCCTGCTCGCGTGGTGAAAGCACGGAGCGCAATTGCTCCACGATTTTCTGTGCGATCTCGCTTTGGATCGTGAACACGTCCGCCAGATCACGGTCGTAACGTTCGGCCCAGAGATGGGTGTCGGTGCGCGCGTCGATCAGCTGCGCCGTCACCCGCACGCGTTTTTCGGAACGTTGCACGCTGCCTTCGAGGACGTGCGCCACGTTCAGCGCCTGCGCGATGTCACGCAGATTGCGCCTCCCCGAATCTTTGAACTGCATCACGCTCGTCCGGCTGATTACTTTGAGATCGGCGACTTTCGTGAGATTCGTCAGAATTTCGTCCTGCACGCCGTCGGCGAAGTACGCGTTCGACTTGTCGTCGCTAAGATTCTCGAATGGCAAAACCGCGATCGATTTGGCCGGCGGGGTGGGTGTTTCCGGTGCCGCCGGCGAAGCTACAGTCGTTGTCGGCGCCGCAACCATCCGCGCCGATTTCGGCCGTAGAAATTGGAAGGCGAACAAGCCAGCCGCGATAACTCCCAGCGCAATCGTGAGGACGATGAGCTTCCGCCCGGTTTTGTGGGTGATCGACTCATTAGGCACGACATCTTCGGCGCGCTTGATTCCTTCTGGAGTTAACTCAAAGGCCCAGGCGAGAATCAAAGCCACTGGAAAACCGAAGATCAATAACAAGACAACAAGTCGCACGGCCCAATTCGGAATGTCGAAGAACGGAAAAATCTGACTCGCGATTTGCATCAGCAGCCACGCCACCACCGCGTAAGCAATCGCGACCTTGTAAACATTGCGCCGCCTTAGCTCAGCGAAGAAATTTCGCGAGTTCATTTTGGAACCGGGAGTCCAATTCGTTTGCAGACAGCTGCGAAGCGCGCATCGGACTGGTAAGGACGCAACAGAGGATCGGCGAGCAAGGTAATCAGCCGCGGGTCATGTAGCGCGTAGGCACGCTCGAGCCATTCGAATACCTTATCCGGCTCCTTGCGATAACCATAGACGTCGGCGATGCGAAATGGAGCCTCTTCTCCGTGCGCCTCGATCAACACTTTCAGCGCGGCGTCGGCCTCAGCGCGAGCCCCGCCTGCGGCTTGGGCAAGGGCGATCGACAGGTCGTGAAATACGCCGCTTGATTCCAACTGCGCTTCACGCCATGCGACTTCCGGTTGGCCGCGCAGCACGGCCATGACCACCAGGTCAAAATGGACGCCCGAGGCTTGCGGCTGCAATTCGACCGCTTTGCGCAATTCTGTTTCCGCTTCCGCCAGCTGATCCGCCAAGGTCAGCCTCAAAGCGAGATTGCGGCGATACAGTCCGAAAGCTGGATCAAGAGCGACGGCTTGCTTTTGCAACTGAAGCGCCTCGTCAACGCGGCCTTGAGCAGCACGGAGGTTGGACAGCGCTGCCGAGGTTGTTGCCGTTTTCGGATTGGAACCTTCGAGGAGGGCTTCTGCGGCGCCCAAGTTCCAATCCGCGCTCATGGAGATGAGAGCCATCGCACTGCGGGCCCGCGGCAGATGGGGCTTGATCGCCAAGGCCGTCTTGGCCGCAATGCGGGCCTGCAGGAGCGCGTCCATTCCTTTGGCGCCACGGAAGGAAGCGATCCCACCCCAAGCGAGTGCTTTGTAGGCGTAGGCCTCGGCATAGCGAGAATCAAGACGAATGGCCTCTTCGTGAAATGCGATCGCTTTGGCCATGTCCTCGACACTCCCGGATCTGTTGTATTGCTGACCTTGGAGGTAGGCGTTGTAAGCCTCGATACTCCCGTTGCTCGGTCGTGCGGAGGCTGCCACTTCGCCGCCCAACAAAGTGATACGGAGTTGGTCGGCCACAGATCTGGCGATCTCTTCCTGGACGGCGAAGATGTCCTTCAATTCCCGATCATAAGTCTGCGACCAGCGCTGGCTGCCGTTCGCCGCCTCGACCAGTTGGACACTGATTCGGACGCGATCGCCAGATTTACGGACGCTGCCCTCCAACAGGTTTCCCACTCCGAGCGCCTGACCGACCGCGCGCGAATCGTCGCTCTTGCCTTTGAAGTGAAAGGAGGAATTGCGTCCAATCACGCGCAACTCATGAATTTGCCCAAGCCCATTGATCAGTTCTTCGGACAACCCGTCGGAAAAATATTCCTGGGCCGGATCGCCGCTTTGATTGGCAAAGGGCAGCACCGCGATCGATTTCTCCGCGATACTCGCTCCAGCCGCGGTGCCGCTTCTGGCAGTGTAGCGACCGAGGAAAAACAGGCTGATTGATAGCGCCGCGCCGATCAGAACGATGTAGATCCAAACACTTCTGCCGTGCCGTTTCGGAGCTTCGACAGCGTCGTCGGTGCGTTTGATGCCTTCCGGCGTCAGTTCAAACGCCCAGGCGATTACGAGCGCAATCGGAAATCCAATAACGATGACTAGCACGGTCAACCGGACCGCCCAATTCGGGATCTCGAAGAATGGAAAAACTTGTGTCGCAACTTGCACGAGCAGCCAACCGACCACCGCGTACGCGACCGCGACCTTGTAAACATTGCGCCGCTTCAATTCCGCGAAGAAGTTGCGCGGGTTCACGGCTTCTTCTCTTCGCAGAGTTTTTGAAAAGCGGGATCTGCGCGCAAGGGATCCCACCTTGGATCGAGCCTTAACAGTGCGGGCGTAATAGGCGTGCCGTAAAGGGAGCTTTGGCCCGGTGTTTCCAGGAGGCGCGCGAGAGTTGAGATCGCGCGGCTATTGTCGCCGAAGATCGCCTGAATTAGCGCAAGGTTCACTTCGCTGCCGGAACGCCTCACCGCCTCGTTAGCGCTCGGCGAAAGCGCGAGTGCACGCTCCGCTTCCTTCAGGGCTGAGTCCTTATTGCCGAGCACAGCATAGGCTCTGGACAAATATATCGCCGCAAAGTCGTTGTTTGGTTGATTTTTGCAGAGCGGCTCCAGCGTATTGCGCGCTTGTTCAGCAGTAATTTTTGCGCCGGCGCTATCGCCGGCCAGGCGCTGGGCGAAAGCCAGGTGCCCGTGATAAACGCCCCGTTCCGCCTCAGAACCAAAGTGGAAATGAGCAACTCGCGCTTGCAGTAATCGGACGGCCTCGCTGTGATTCCGTTCAAGTGTTAGCTGAGTAATCTTGGCGTCTACGACGGAGAGTGAAGGAGTCTGCGCGTTTACGTCGCGTAACAATTTGCCCGCTTCTGCCAGATTCCCCTCAGCCTGATAAATGGTCGCCTTCCGAGCCATGAAATCCGGATCATTGGGGACGATGTCCAGCGCTCGATCATACAACTTTAGCGCGGCTTCGAATTTCCGCAGATAGGCGTAATTGCGGGCCGCTTGGAACAGCGACTCTGTGTTACGCGGATCCAGGACGAGCGCTTGCTCGAAGTAAGCAACGCTCTCATCCCAATTTCCCTGCCGTCGAACAATCGTCGCAAGCGCAGCTGGGATCTCACTGCTGCCCGGCAACATCTTGCTGACTAGCCGAAAGGTTGTCTTGGCAAGTTCGTAATCGCGCAGGACCAAATATTGATAAAATGCCAGAGCGAGCAGAGTTTCGGGCGAGGTTGGCTGGAGTTTCTGCGCCTGGTCCAGGGCTCGTTTCGCCGCATCCCGACGAGTGGCGGTGGGATCGTTGGGAGATGAATACACAATGGCGTCCGCACGAGAAAGCCTGCTCCAAGCAACTGCAAAAGCTGGGTCGAGCTGGACCGCTCTTTCGTAAAAACCAATCGCGTTATCAAAAGCATAGACCGAATGAATCTTTTGCCCTTCCGACGCCAAGCCGCGCAGATATGCATCGTAAGCCTCCGGATTGCTTGTCGGTTTAACTTCCAGTGCTTGCTCCTCGCGACCCGTCAGTTTCGCTTGCAACGACTCCGCGATTGATTTCGCGATCTCGCTTTCGACGGCAAAGATGTCCGTCAACTTCCGATCGTAGGTGTCGGCCCAGAGATGTGAATCGGTTTGCGCGTTGATCAATTGGACATTGACGCGCACCTGATCGGCCGCCTTTTGAACGCTACCCTCAAGAATGTTCGCGACCCCAAGTTGTTTCGCGATTTCAGAGAGATTGCCCGGTTTGCTTTGATACTGCTGCGTCGAGGTGCGCGAAATCACTTTCAAACCCGCGATCTTCGCCAGTCGCGTCAGAATTTCCTCCTGAATGCCATCGGCAAAGTAAGCGTTCGCCTTGTCTTCACTCAGGTTTTCGAATGGCAACACCGCAATCGATTT
This sequence comes from Chthoniobacterales bacterium, assembly GCA_046597485.1. Taxonomy (GTDB): domain Bacteria; phylum Verrucomicrobiota; class Verrucomicrobiia; order Chthoniobacterales; family UBA10450; genus JACCTI01. Next base: position 7,429 of record JBKJKL010000259.1, on the reverse strand, counting down.
GTCTGGAATGACGGAAGTCACCAGCACAGGCGGAGGGACGATCGGTGCGGCCGGTTTCGGCCGGAGGAACTGCCAGGCGAGCAACCCTGCCGCGAGGACCGCGAGGGCGACCGTGAGGCCGAGGAGATTGCGCCCGGTGCTTCGAGTGATGGATTCCTCCGGCGTTACATCTTCCGCACGCTTAATTCCCTCCGGCGTGATCTCAAACGCCCATGCCAGAATGAGCGCGATCGGGAAACCGAGCAGCACCAACACGACCACCGCGCTTGTGATCCCATCGGGAAGATGCAGCGCCGGCACGATCGTCGCGGCGACCTGCATCACGAGCCACCCCACGACAACGTAGGCCACGGCCACCTTGTAAACATTGCGCCGCTTCAGCTCGGCGAAGAAATTACGCGGGTTCATTTCGCGGGAGATGGCGCATCTTTCGGCGCAAGCGAGGCGACGATCTTCTCGAAGCGCGGATCATCGCGGAGCGGATCCCAGAAGGGATGCAGTTTCAGTTGGCCATAACTTAGTGTGCCCGGGATTTGAGTCGCGGTCTCGAGTTGGGCAAAGGCGAGGTTTTTCTCGCCGGTCCAGGCTGCGATGATGGCAAAGAATTCGATCATGTGCGCGCCGTTCCCGGTATCGAGCGCGACCGGGAGAAGCTCGACCGCGCGCCGACCCGCGCACAACGCCTCTTCGTTTCGCCCCAGTCCGGCGTCGATCAAGCCGAGGACGCAAAGCGCTGGAGCGTAGTCAGGCTGGGCGCGGACCACTTCTTCCTGCTGCGCTCGAGCGATGGTGAAGGCGGCGCGCGCCGCGTTCTCGTCCCCGCGAAGACGGGCCACGAGGCCTTCACCGAAAGCGGGAGTTAAACGGATCGCATCTGGCCCGAAACGGTTGTCGGCGAGGGCGGCGAGCGCCCGGACGGCGGCTCCGAGATCGCGTTCGCAAAGCGCCAGCGCTAGCCAGATATCCGCCAAGGTATTCGCGGCGGCCGGGTCCTCCGCGAGAAGGGCTTCGATCGTTAGGTGGAGCGGTCTTGGATCAGCGCGCCAATCGAGATCAACCAAGGCGCGTGAAACCCTCGTATCCACGTCCTTCGGCACAATGGTAAGCGCCCGGTCTAGAACGGCAGACTCTTCTGGATAGCGGCGAAGAAATTGATAGCTGAGCGAAATCTGTTGGAGGGTAAATAAGTTCCTCGGATCTAGCTCGATGGCACGCTCGAGATTGCGGGCGGATTCTTCCCAACGCCCCTGGCGTCGGTCGATGTAGCCAGTCAGCTCAAAAGTCCGAGGGTCATTCGGGAGCGTGCGGCGCGCGATCGCGAGCTCGGCGGTGGCACCCGCATAATCGAGGTAGCCGTGATAGAGGTGGTAGGCCCGAGCGAGATGAGCCTCGCCCGCGCCCGGGCGCAAGCGGAGCGCGGTGGCGACCGCTTCCTCTCCCAAAGCAAGGCGGGCTGGCGTGTGGTCGTGGCTGAAAAAATAAAGAAAGTCGTGGGCACCCGCCAGCTCGCACCAGGCGAGGAGAAACGCCGGATCGCGTTCCACCGCTTGATTAAGCATTTCGACGGCCTGCAGGAGATTGATCCTGGCGCGGGCGCCGAAGGTGGTCATCAGCCGCAAGGTCCGGGCCCGAGTATAAAGATCGAAGGCCGTCAGATCGTTCGTCGGCCGTTCGGCGATTGCCGCTTTTTCGGTGGGCGAGAGCCTGGCTTGCAGTTGATCCGCGATTGTCTTCGCGATCTCACTTTGAATCGCGAACACATCCGCCAGATCGCGGTCGTAGGTTTGCGCCCAGAGATGCGCGTCGGTGCGGGCGTCGATCAACTGCGCATTGACGCGGACACGATTGCTGGCGCGCTGGACGCTGCCCTCGAGAAGGTGCGCCACGCCGAGCTGTTTCCCGATCTCTCGCAGGTTACGTTCGACGCCGGTCTTATAATGCATCACCGAAGTGCGGCTGATCACTTTCAAGTCCGCGATTTTCGCCAGGTTGGTCAGCACTTCATCCTGCATCCCGTCGGCGAAGAAGGCGTTGTCCGGGTCGCGGCTAAGATTGTCAAAAGGAAGAACGGCAATGCTCTTCTCCAGCGCTGCGGAGGATAACGAGCGGCCCCGAAAGCGATCGAACACGAGCAGTCCGATCACGGCGGCGAGCACCACGATGATGACGACGTCGATCTTCCGGCCGGTCGCGCGCCCGACCGATCGCTGCGGCGCGACATCGTCGGTTCGCTTCACCCCTTCGGGAGTCATTTCGAAGATCCAGGCGAGCACGACAGCCAGTGGGAACCCCAGCGCAAGGAGGACAATGGTAAGACGCAGCGTCCAAGGCGGCGCTTCGAAGGTGGGCAATACGATTGACGCTGCCTGCACCACGAGCCACGCGGTAACTCCATAGGCAACAGCAACGCGGTAAACATTGCGCCGCTTCAGCTCGGCGAAGAAATTGCGGAGGTTCACGGCTGTGAGTTCGCGAGCTGCTGGAATCGCCCGTCGCTCCGCAGCGGATCCCAGATCGGATCGAGCCGGAGCAACACTGGCGTCAGGCACTCGTCGCCCGGTTTCTGGAGAAGGCGCTGCAGAATCTCGATCGCTGCGTCTGCTTCGCCGAGCTGGGCCCGAGCGGCCGCGATCGCGGCTTCCTTGGGCGGGCCGTAGAACGCGTCCCGCGTGATCGCGCGCTGCAGCCTGGCGGCGTCGACCTCAACGCGCGGCTTATCGCGCAGCAACGCGTCGATGACGACGAGGTGTTCGGCGAAAGCTTCGTCGTCGTCGCTCCGCTGGCGGATCGCGTCAAACTTGTCGCGCGCCTGGAGCAGATCGCGTTTCGCGCCTTCAGAGTCGCCCGCGCACATCCTCGCGAAGCCGAGCTGCGCGTTATAAGTAGCGACCAGATGCGGCGGCAATGATTCGGGTTTCGCGAGAACACCTTCGAGAATTCTGATGATGTCGCCAAACCGCCGCCGGTAGAGCAATTGATTGTAATGTCGCGCCACGAGCGGCAACTGCTGAGCGTTAACCGGCACGTGCTCGAGCAATCGCTCCGCGGAATCAAGATCGCCCTCGGCTTGGAACAGCCCCGCTTTCTGCGCGAACAACCGTGCGTCGTTCGGCGTGATTTCGAGTGCCCGGTCCAGCAAGGCTCGCGCCTCCGCGAACCTCCGCAGCCCGTGATAAGTCACGGCCCGTTCCGAAAAGATGATGATGTTGCGCGGGTCGAGCTTCTCGGATTCCGCGTGCAGCGCGAGCACCTCCTCCCACTTACCCTGGCGCCGCTTTACATAGGCGGAGAACTCGGTCGACATCGCCTTGTTCACGCCATGTTCGACGGCGCGTTCGAACTCCTGCAACGCGCCGTCGTAATCGTGCAAGCCGCGATACCGGTAGAGTCCGAGCGCGAAGTGCGCGTCGCCGAGATCGGGCTGCAGATGGAACGCGGTGTCGACCGAGCGCTTCGCCTCAACCAGGCGCCCGGCCGCCGGATCGAATTCCGCGTAGATCAGCGTCTGGATGGCGGACAAGTTTGCCCAGGCGACAGCAAACTTCGGATCCAACTGGACCGCACGCCCGTAGAACTCAGCGATCTGCTGCAGAATCTCCGGCGACAATATCAGGTCATTCCAGAGCGCCAGGCCGCGCAGGTAGGCATCGTAAGCCTCGGGATTGTCCGTCAACTTCGCCGTCACGGCGCGCTGTTCACGATGCGAGAGCTTCACCTGCAGCGCCTTCGCAATTGTCTCCGCGATCTCGCTCTGCACCGCAAACAGATCGGCGACTCTGCGGTCGTAAACTTCCGCCCAGAGGTGCGCGTCCGTCACCGCGTTAATGAGCTGCACATTCACGCGCACCTGCTCGCCGGACTTTTGCACGCTGCCTTCGACGATGTGCTCGACCCCCAGTTGTTTCGCGATCTCGCGCAGATTTTCCGGCGAGCTTTTGTAACGCTGCGTCGACGTGCGCGAGATTACCTTCAGGTCGTCGATCTTCGCCAGGCGCGTCAGGATTTCGTCCTGGATACCGTCCGCGAAGTAAGCATTCGCCTTGTCTTCGCTTCGATTCTCGAATGGCAGGACCGCGATCGACTTTGTTGCGACCGCTGAGCTGGCGGCCCCGCGCGGCGCTGAGTATCGACCGAGGAAAAACAGAATCGCGGAAAGCAGACCAGCGGCGATTACGACGAAGATCCACGTTCGTCGCGCCGAGCGGTTAGGCGGTCTCTCGCTCGCAGAGCCCGTCCATCTCGGACCCTCGGGTGTTAACTCAAAAGCCCACGCAATGACAAGCGCGACCGGGAATCCGATCATGATGACCAGCACCACCAGGCGCACGGCCCAGTTTGGAATTTCGAAAAACGGAAAGACCTGCGTCGCGACCTGGATGAGAAGCCAACCGACGACTGCATAAGCGACCGCGACCTTGTAAACGTTGCGCCGCTTTAGCTCGGCGAAGAAGTTGCGCGGGTTCACGGCTTGCCTGCGGCCAGGGTTTGAAATCGCGGATCGTTTCGAATTGGATCCCAGAGCGGATCCAGCCGGAGATATGCGGGGGTGAGCGAGTCGGAATACGGTTGCACGAGCAGCCGTTCGAGAAGGGGGAGCGCGCGATCGCGATCGCCCAAAATCGCGTAGGCCCGCGCGGCGTCTGCCTCCGCCGCGGGCCCTTGCCACCTATCCTTCGCCTGTCGCGCGACGTAGTCGGCTGCCTCGCGTTCCACTTCCTTGCGACGACCTAGTAACGCGTGGACCTCAAGTAATAACCCGATCACTCTCGGCTCTGGATCGCCTGGCTCATTCAACGCTTTCAGCTCCGCTTCTGCCTGTGAAAGAAAAGGCTGCGCCTGACCGTTTCTGCCTGCCATAGCGTGCGATGCCCCGAGAGCAAAGTGTGCTCTCGCGACGGCGAAAGGCGGAGGCGACTGAGCGTTCGCTAAAGCTGAAGTGACTTTCGCGATCGCCTCGTCGAATTTTCGCTGAAAGACAAGAATCGCGATGTGCCCGCCAAATCCTAGACCGGTGAGTGGGAACTGGATCTCTTCGATGAGACGCGAAGCGGTCACGAGATCGCCTTCGGCAAGATAAGTCTCGGCTTTCCGGACGAGAATCGAGGGCTCATTGGGCGCGATGGAAAGAGCGCGGTCGAACATCGCCAGCGCATCAGCGAACCGGCGCATCCCGCGGTAACTCCACGCGAGATTCACCCAGATGTCCTGATTCAAAGGATCAATCTGCGCTCCCTGCAGTTGCAGTTCGATGGATTCGTCCAGCTTCCCCTGCCGCCGCTTCACCAGTCCCACCGCTTGAAGGAGTAACGGGTCGTTCGGCGCTTGTTGCCGTGCTTGTTCTAACTCGACCAGCGCCTTGTCGTACTCCTGCAGGCAATAATAAAGATACATCCCCATCGCCGCGTGGCCGCGCCCTTGTTCCGGATCAAGGCGCAGTGCATTCTCCGCTGCTTCCTTGACTAGCGCCCGCTGCGCTTCGGTCCGGTGGCCCTGGATATATTTCAAGCCTTCGGCCAGCGCGATCTCTGCCCAGGCAGCCGCGTAATTTGGGTCCAGGGCAACCGCCTGCCGGCAGAACTGAATCAGCCGATCCTGCTCCTCGCGCGACTGCGTGTTTCGGAGCGCGATTCCGCGGAGGTAAGCATCGTACGCAGCCGGTATCTTTGTACCGATGTAATTGATCGCTTCCTTCTCGTGGCCGGTAAGTTTCGCTTCCAACGAGCTCGCGATGCGCTGCGCCACTTCTGTTTCGACAGCAAAGATATCCGTTAATTTGCGATCGTAAGTTTCAGCCCAGAGGTGCGAGTCACCTTCCGCTTTGATCAGCTGTACATTCACTCGCACCGACTCGCCCGCCTTCTGCACGCTGCCTTCCAGGATGTGGGCCACGCCCAGTTGCGTGGCGATTTCGGAGATGTTCCCCGGCTTGCTTTGATACTGCTGCGTCGAAGTGCGCGAGATGACTTTCAGGTCCGCGATCTTCGAAAGGCGCGTCAGGATTTCGTCCTGGATGCCGTCGGCGAAATAAGCATTCGCCTTGTCCTCGCTGAGACTGGCGAATGGCAGGACCGCGATACTTTTACTTGCAGGCTTGGCGGCGGCGCGCACCGAAGTCGTCTCGCCGCGTGAGCGCAGAAGCTGAAATGCGCCCAGCCCGGCGGCCAGCAGGATGATAACGATGATGAGCGCCGTCAGTTTGCGCCCAGTGTTAGGTGCGATTGAGTCGCTGAGCGAAACATCCTCGCTGCGTTTGATTCCTTCCGGTGTCAGTTCAAAGGCCCACGCGAGGATCAGCGCGATCGGGAAGCCGAGCAGCACTGCGGTCACGAACACCTTCATCACCCAAGCCGGTGCCTCAAAGGTCGGGAAGAGGATTGAAGCCGCCTGAATCAAGAGCCACGCGACAACGGCATACGCGACCGCGACCTTGTAAACATTACGCCGCTTCAGCTCGGCAAAAAAGTTGCGCAGATCCACGACGCGTCAGTTGTAGATGGTCTTGGGCTCAGGACCCGTAATTAGTTTCTGAAAACGTGGATGTCCGCGCAGCTTATCCCAGATCGGATCCACCCTGAGGAGCGCCTGGCTAACGGGAAAAGCACCGTAGGGCGTGGTGAGCAGGCGCTCGAGTCGTTCGACCGCACGGTCCAAATCGCCGACCATAACTTCGACGGCCGCGAGATTCTCCTCGGTCAATGGGCCGTAGACCGGATCGTTTACGGCGGCGGGTAATCTCGTGGCATTCTCCGCCTGCTGAAGTGCGGCATCTTTATGGCCGAGGCCCGCTTCCGCAAACGCGAGCGGGTCGGCGACAAAGGGATTGCCGGGTTGTTCGCGCTGCACAATCTCCAGGTCCGCTTTGGCTGCGAGAAAGTCTTCCTTCGCGCCCGCCGAATCCCCGGCCAAGGCCCGAATCCAACCAAGAAATTGGCGTGTGCCTCCCCTGTCGAATTTTTTGGTAGCCTCCGTTTTCGTCAATTTGCTTTCCAGCAGGCGAATGGCTTGCGGGTAATTCCGCTCCAGCACGAACTGCGACACTTCAATACTGGGCGCCGTCGGATCTTGGCCGGGCAGACCCTGACGCGTATCCAGGACCGCGCGCGCGCCGGGGAGATCGCCCACTGATTGGAGCGCCTTCACTTTGTTTTCCACGACGTCGGGATCGCTGGGCGTGATCGCGAGGGCCCGATCAATCATCTCCAGTGTTTCCGCGTGCCTGCGCAGCATCGAGTAGGTCCAGGCGCGGTCCATGAAGAGATGCGCATCCCGCGGATTTAATTTCGCGGCCTGCTCGTACAACTGGAGGCTGTCCTTCCAACGGCTTTGTCGACGCGCGATCCGCGCGAGAGCTTCCGTCGCTTCGCTGCTGCTCGGCATCTCGTGCGCGATTTGTTCGAACAACTCGCGTGCGCCCGCATAATCGCGCTCG
>JBKJKL010000100.1:0-2703 GCA_046597485.1 Chthoniobacterales bacterium | reverse complement strand
ATCTATCGGGCGCGCGGCGCCGCGTTGGTCAGTGTTAACCGCCTGGCCGCTCGCATCCGTGCCGCGACTGCCCTGGTCGATCACGAAGCTTCCCAGTAAAGGCATTCTGGTCTCGGTCGGTCCGCCATTATCCTGCAGCGACCCGAGGTTCGGATTGGCCGGACTGGCGTTCGTGCCGACTTGATCATGCGATCCGGAATTTCCAAAGCCGGTCGCCTGGTTATTAAAGACGCCAATGAAATTGTAGCCGTCAGAAAAAAAACTGCCGAAAACATCGACACTGCTCGCGCCGCTGGTGGTGTTGCCGGCGATGATGGTGTTGCGGACGCGCGCCGAAGCAGACGTCCAGACGCCACCGCCTTGCCCCCCGACAGAGTTACCGGTGATTGTGCTATTTGTCACGGCTAGCGGGCCGTTATTATTGATCGCGCCGCCGTTTCCGCCGGCACTGCCGTTGTCAAAGAAGGTGCTGTTATTGACCGGAAGCGATGTGGCGAAGTTACTGTAAATCCCGCCGCCGTCCCCCCCTTCATTTCGGCGGAAGGTGCAGCCGTTGACCAGAAGAGAGCCTGCGGAGTTGAAAATACCACCACCGATCAAACTAACATTATTGGCGATCGTACAATTTACGAGCGTCAGATCGGCGCCAGAGTTGCGAATGCCGCCACCGCCGCGTCCATCGCTGTTGCCGTCGCCTCTGCTGATCGTTAGGCCGGAGAGAACGACTGTGCCAGTCGCTACCTCGAAGATGCGGAAATTCGCCGTGCCGGGCGTGATGCTGCGCTGAATGGTGATTTTCTGGCCTTCTCCATCAATGGTGAGATTCTTTGCGAAGAAGAGCTGTCCGCTCGTTAGGCTGATCACGGAGAGGCCAGTCGCCGGATTATAGCCAGGGTCGCTCGTCGGAATCCGGAAGATGATTGTGTCACTGCCGGAGGGATCGGCGTCCTGCACTGCTTGCCGCAAAGAGCCGGCGAGATTGTCGTTTGTGTTGGTGACAGAGATGGTCGCACTGCGCGCCGTCGTGGCTGCGAGGAGCGCGCCGCAGAAAAGCGCGCGACCTATTTGATTCAACCAAAACAGTTTTTGCATAGACGGAGGACCTTTCGACGGGTGCAAAGGGAACCGTGTCGCGCTCCCTGCGGGAAGAAGGCGAGGTGCTTTACTGGAGACGCCTGACGATCTTTACGCGAGCGCATGGTCTTCTAACACGCGGCGCGTGTATACTTCAATCGATTGGCTTCGGACTGCTGCGGTTGACATCGTGATGTTCGCTCTTCGGGAGTCATGATCGCCTCCTGTAGAATGGTTTTCCGGCGCTTTAGGAATAGGGACGGTTGTTAGAGAAGTGTGAAAGGCCAATGTAGTTCGTTATGTGGCCGGCCTTTCGCTCTCTTAGCTGCCGATGAGACTCCTGCCGCCCGCAAAGGCGCTACATCGAAGAGCAATGTCCCTCGCTCACACGAGCGCGAGCCGTCATCTACCGATCTAATCCAAGCATTAGCGAAAACCCGACCTCTATCGCTGCACTCCGGCCCACCAACCATTTAACGCCTTTCAGCAGACAGCGTTAAGCCTCCATCGATCCACCGCCACTAACCCATAAATAGAAAGCAAACTCCTATGGCCAGCACCTCAGAATCCACCTTCGGTAACCGTCTCGAACACGGACGCGCACTGCAAGTCGCCCTCGGTAAGATCGCCGGCTACAAACCCGATAATGCCGCTCTTGATGCCCCCTCGTTCGGCTCTTTCCTCGACACCGTCGAAGCCGGCAACGACCAGATCGCCAGCACCGGCCAGCTTCTCTCCGATGCCCGCAAGGCGCGCCGCCTCGCTTTTTTCGGCGACGCCAAACAGGACATCCCGGGACTGGCTACCCTCGCCGGGCGGGTGCGGGACAACGTCGGCGCCATGGCCGGTGGGAAAAATTCCCCCAGCTACCAGCGCATTCAAAAGCTTACCCAGAAAATCAGCAACTATCGCGCGCGCCCAAGAAAGCACCCAGTAACTCCCCCGGCGCCACTGCCACGGAGCAGAAGAAGGTCTCGCAATCGGAAGCCAGCTACGGCTCGCTCGTGCAGGCCGGCCGCGACCTGGCCGCCGCGGTTGCGAAAGTGCCCGGCTATAACCCGAACGCCGCCGATCTCACACCCGCCGCTCTGACCGCCTCGATGAAGGTCTTATCCGACCAGAACACCGCGGTGGCCGACACCTTGATCGATGCTGGCCAGGCGATCGATGCCCGCTCCGCACTCTACGACAATCCGAAGACTGGCTTGAAAACGCAATTCCAGGCCGCCAAGGCCGCCGTGGCCAGCCAGTTCGGCCGCCGCAGCGCCGAGTATCGCTCTGTCTCGGGTATCCGCTATTGATCGGCCAGCTGTAGCAGGATGCTAGTTCACTAGCCCTTCCGCGAAACCACGTGACGCGAACTACGGAATGAAGGTCCCGGAGCGCGCGCGCACGATCGTCGCATCGCCGGAGTTAATCGTGCCATCGAGGTTGTAGTCGCTGCGGAAGTTGGTCGCGTCGGTCGTTTGACCAGAACGGTTGCGCGTGATGGTGGCATCGCCCGAGTTCACGCTGCGGTCTCCATTCGCATCGCCGAGAAGCAGGCCCATCGGCGCGCTGACGTCGCCGAGGTTGTTTACACCGAATAACGTAACGGTGATCGTTTGCGCGTTCGCCACACCGGTGAGG
>JBKJKL010000071.1:0-3910 GCA_046597485.1 Chthoniobacterales bacterium | reverse complement strand
TCTATTTCGCGAGCGAGGCGGAAGCGCTCCTCGCGGTCCTGCCGCAGACGCGCGCTTTCGATGCGGAAGGGCTCGCGGATTTTCTTTCCTTCGGTTGCACGGTTGACGGCCGGACGCTCTTCCGCGGGATCAATTTGCTGCCCGCCGGATCCTGCTGGCAGCTCGCTCCTGAGGGCGTGCGGAAGCGCCGTTACTTTCAGGTAGCGGATTGGGAGAAGCAGGAACCATTGCGGGACGGCGATTTGCCGTCGGCCTTGGCCGAGACGCTGGAGCGCATCGCGCCGCGTTACTACGCGAGCGCGAATGAGGCGCTCGGTCTTTCGCTCACCGCAGGCCTCGATAGCCGCGTCGTCATCGCGGCGCTACCGGCCCTGTGTAAGCATCCCTGCTGTTACACCTACGACGGGCCGCGCGGCGAAACGGCCGACACGCGGCAGGCGCGGGAAGTGGCGGCCGCGGCAGGTGGCGAGCATCGGGTGCTGCGGTTGGGCGCGGATTTTTTCGACGATTTTGGGGCACACGCGGATCGCACGGTCTTTCTTACGGATGGCGCCTTCGGGCCAGCCGGCGCGCATGAGTTGTATTTGAGCCGGGCTGCGCGGCAGATCGCTCCGATGCGGCTGACCGGCGTTTTCGGTGGCGAAGTTTTCCGCGGAGTATCGACCTTCCATCGCAATGAGTTGGCGTCGCGTTTACTGGAGTCGGCCCTGGCCAGTCAGGTCGCGGCGCGTCAGCGGCATTTGCCGACGGAGGGCGATCATCCAGTGACAGCGGCCGTCATGAAGGAAATACCCTGGAGCATCTTTGGCAGCGTGGCGGCCTGCCGTTCGCAGCTCAATTTCCGCACGCCATTTCTGGATAACGAGATGGTCCGTCTCGCCTTCCGCATTCCACCGCGGCTGCGCGGCAGCGTCTCTGCGGCCTTTGCCAGTTTCGTTGCACAAAAGACTCCGCACCTCGCCGCGATCGCGACCGACATGGGCGCGCTCGGGTCGGATGGCGCACCACGGCTCGGGCGACGCGCGGTCGCGAAGGTCACCTTCAAGCTGGAGTATTGGCTGAATGACGGCATGCCGGATTGGCTGTCGCGCGTCAGCTCCATGGTCGATAAACCGGCCAGGATGGTGCTCGGCCGGCATAAGTATTTGCGTTATCGCCACTGGTTCCAAAACGAGCTTTCGGGCTACCTGAAAGCCGCCACCGCTGCAGTGGCGCAGCGCGGAGACGGGCTTTGGCGGGCAGAAATTTTCCAGGAACTGGTCGCCGCGCACCTGAGCGGCCGCGGCAATTACGTCCAGGAAATCAACGCCGTGCTCACACTCGAGGCAGTCGAGCGGCTGCTCTTTTCCTCCTCAGCCAAAACGCGCAACACGCGCGAGGAGATCACGCTGGCAGCGGTCGCGGAGGCCTCTCATTGAAGATCGCCTACCTTATCGTCACGCACCGCAATCCGCGTTTGCTCGGCCGGATGATCGATTGCCTTGGCTCAGACGACGCTTCCTTTTTTGTGCACGTGGATGCGAAGTCGGACTTCGCGCCCTTCGCTCCGCTCGCGGGCGAGCGGGTCCATTTTACAAAACGGCGCGTCCCGGTTTTCTGGGGCGAATTCTCGCAGGTCACTGCGGCGCTCACTTTGATCGAGGAAGCGCTCGCCTCGCCGCACCGACCTGACTACCTGATGCTTTTTACCGGGAGCGAATTTCCGCTCCGCTCGCGCGAATACATTCACGCCTTTCTCGAGCAGCAGCGCGGCGTTCAGTTCATGACCCTCGCGAAGATGCCCGCGCCGGGGAAGCCGCTCGATGTCCTGCGGACACCACGTTTTCCGACCGCGCAGCCGTGGCGCCGTTTCATCTACCGCGCGCTCGCGAAGCTCGGGCTCGGCAAACGCGATTACCGGCCGGCCTATGGTGCGCTCGAACCTTATGCCGGCATCGGCTGGTGGGCGCTGACCGCGGAGGCTTGCCGTTACATCATCGACTTCGCGAAACGCGACACCACGCTAGCGCCGTTTTTGCGTCGCACCCATGCGCCGGACGAGACCTACATCCACACCATCATCGGCAACTCGCCACACCGCGGTCGCGCGCAGCGGAATTTCCTCTATGAAGACTGGTCGGCCGGCGTGGCGCATCCACGATTGATCGGTGAGGAGCATCTCCGCCGGTTTGCGGCGCGGCCGGAGTTTATCGTGGAGGATGAAAACGGACGCGCGGAGATCCTCTTTGCGCGCAAGTATTCGGATGAGCGCTTCGACCTGGTGGAGAAAACAGTCGCCATGATCGAGGCCAGGGATCAACCAACCGTCCTCTCGACTTCCTAGGCATCGTGTCGAACGCCATCAAAAGCGCCGGTCAGTCTTTCCTGAAGAGTCTCGGACTCTATCAGCGAGTAAAGTCGTCGTTCGCTTACGATCTCTACTGGCGCTTGGCCGATCCCGATCTGCTCGCCGCGCGCGATCACGAGCTCGCCTTCTTTCGCCAGACGCTGGAAGGGCTGCCGCCCGGCGGTCTCATCTTCGACATCGGCGCCAATCAAGGCCACAAGACCGGCATCTTTCTCCGGTTGGGCGCGCGGGTCGTTGCAGTCGATCCTGACGAGTCGAACCAGGAAGCGCTGCGGCAGCATTATCTCGATTACCGAATTGAGAAAAAAGCAGTCACGATCGTCGGGAAAGCAGTCAGTGATCACAGCGGGACGGACACATTTTGGGTCGATCAACCTGGCTCGGCCAAGAACACCTTGAGCCGCAAATGGGTCGAGACCTTGCAGACCGATGGAGAACGTTTCGGGGAGCGACTCGGCTTTGGCTCGAAGGTGGAAGTCGAGACCGTGACTCTCGAAGCACTGATCGGAAGCTATGGCCGGCCGCATTACATTAAGGTGGATGTGGAAGGGCACGAGCCGAGCGTCCTGCGCGGATTGAAGACAGCGGTGCCCTTTATCTCGTTCGAGGTGAACCTTCCGGAGTTCCGCGACGAAGCGGTCGAGTGTGTCGAGTTGTTGCATGCCTTGAGCGCGGCGAGCCGGTTCAACTACACGACGGATTGCAGCGGTGAAATGGCGCTGCCCGCGTGGCTGGCGCGCGACGGTTTCCTGCGCGAGTTCGCGCAGTGCCACGAGCCGTCGCCGGAGATCTTTTGCCGGACCTTGCCATGAGCACCGCGCCGCTCGTTTCCATTTTAGTCCCGGCCTATAACGCGGAGCGTTGGATCGCCGAGACACTCCGCTCGGCGCTCGCGCAGACTTGGGCGCGGAAGGAAATCATTGTCGTCGATGATGGCTCAACGGATGGCACGCTCGCCGTTGCCAAAGAATTCGAACGGGACGGCGTGATGGTGATCGCGCAACGCAATGAAGGCGCGGCGCAAGCGCGCAATGCGGCCTATGCCGCGTCGCGCGGCGACTACATTCAATGGCTCGACGCGGATGATCTCCTCGCCCCGGACAAGATCGAGCGGCAGATGGCCCGTGCCGCAGAGGTAAACGATCCGCGCGTCTTGCTCTCGGGGCCGTGGGCGACGTTTTCGCATGGTGCGGAGACGGCACGTTTTGAGAAAACGGAGCTGTGGCAGGACCTCGCGCCGGCGGATTGGCTAGTGCGGAAGCTTGGCCAAAACCTCCACATGCAGACCGCGACCTGGCTAACGAGTCGTGCCCTCACGGAGGCGGCCGGCCCTTGGGATTCCGCGATGTGGGTGGACGACGACGGTGAGTATTTCTGCCGCGTTCTCCAGCAGAGCCGCGGGGTCGCGTTTGTCGCGGAGGCGAAAGTTTTTTACCGAATGACCGATCGGCATCGGCTGAGCGTGATCGGGTTATCGGAGCGCAAAAAGGAAGCAATGGCCGAGTCGATCCGACGGCATATCGCGACGCTCCGTTCGCTGGAAGAAAGCGAGCGCGTGCGCGC
>JBKJKL010000063.1:0-4778 GCA_046597485.1 Chthoniobacterales bacterium | reverse complement strand
GTTCTCCAGTTCCAGGAGCCGACGCGCGACGAGCACCGCGTTTCGAAAATCCCCGCGCGCGACGAAGACGATGGTTTGCTTCGCCAGGTGTTGCTTCCGCCAGGCGGCGTAGCCGCGCAGCGCAGCGCAGCCCAGGAGGAGAAGAACCAAAAGGCCGGCGGCGCGGCGTCCCCATTTTACGAGGAAGTCGCGTTGGTCCAGCGCGCGCACGTTCCCGTTACATCCGTCGGTCATGTCTTTCGGCAGACGTTGCGAGGACGCAGGACAAGCTCGGCGACGGAGAGGCACGAACGTCGACGCCGTTCACGGTCCCTATGGTCGAACCAATGGTCCACGCAGCGGTGTTCCCATCGAAAGGGACGGCGGACGCCTTCGCAAAAAGGAGCGCACCGCACCGCACCGAGAGGAGTGTCCGGAAACAAAATTGCATAGGAGAAGCGCCTCTGTTTAAAGCACCAGCTGTGCCGCTTATCGCCCGCTGATGCCGTGAGGACTTATTGCTGCACTGATCTCAGCGCAGCGCCTAGGTTTTAGTCGCGCAGTGGAACAGGCCGTCCGTGGTGGTGAGGTGGCATGGGCTTAGCTTTGCATAAGGGGTGCAGATTTCCTTAGCGCGCCTGTTGATCGTTGGTCTGACCGCAGTGGCGGCTTCATCCTCGACCTACGCGACGGATCGCGTCTGGGGTGGACTAACGACCAGCGATTGGGGCACGAACGGCAACTGGGTTGGTGGCGCGAAGCCATCCGCGGGCGATAACGCTGTTTTTAATTCGGCCTTTACGAATCAGCCGACGATTGGCGCGAACACGTCGGTCGGCGGCATCTGGATGACCAACGGCGTCGCGCAGAATGTCACCATCGGATCGACCGGCGCGTTTGACCTCAGCATAGGCGGAAACACGATTAACGGTGTCGCTGGCCTCGGCATCCTGGTGGACAATGCGAGTGCTTTTGCACTGACAATCAATGCCAATATCATCGTCTCCGGCGCCCACACGTGGAGAAATAACTCGGCCAATGTACTGACGATTAACGGAGACGTGGCGCTAGGGAAGCTGCTCAGCATCGATGGGTCGGGCGACACCACGGTGACCGGCATCGCCAGCGGCTCGGGCACGCTGACGAAAAATGGCACGGGCACACTGACTTTGTCCGGGGCGAACACTTTTACGGATTTCCTCAACATCAACGCCGGCGCGGTGCGCATCACGAATGCAAACTCGCTGGGCACGACCGGGAAGGGGACGACGGTGAATGCCGGCGGGGCATTGCAACTTCAAGGCGGCGTCGTTTTCGCTGCCGAAGCAGTGGCGCTGAACGGCACTGGCACCGCGACGACGGGAGCGCTGCGCAATATCAGCGGTAATAACACCTACACAGGCGCGATTACCCTCGGTTCTGCGAGCACGATCGGCTCAGACGCGGGCTTGCTCACGATCAGTGGCAACATCGCGCCGGGGAACTTTGCCACCACCTTCACCGGCGCGGGAAACACACTGGTGAGTGGCGTGCTTGGGGGAACGGGCGCGATGATCAAGAACGGTGCCGGCACCCTGACGCTGAGCGGCGTAAATACGTACACCGGCGGCTCGACGATCGATGGCGGGACGGTGGCGGTGAATAGCGCGAGCAGCCTGGGCGCCACAACGGGCGGCCTAACGATTAATGCCGGCACACTGCAGGTAACGAACGGATACGCCACAACCCGCTTAATCAGTCTGGGAAGTAACAACAGCACGATCCAGGTCGATGCGGGTCAGACTTTCGCGGTCAACAGCACGATTGGCGGCGGTGGAGCGCTCAACAAGACCGGCAGTGGAACGATGGTCCTGAGCGGCAACAATAACTACAGCGGTGGAACGTTCGTCAACGGTGGCACTCTTTCGATCAGCGCCGACACCAACCTCGGATCCAACAGCAGCAAACCGACGATCGGCGCCGGCACTTTGGAAATAACGAGCAGCTTCCAGACAAATCGAACGTTCACGGTCACCAACCCGCTCAGCACCTTCCAGGTCGATGCCGGCGTCACCTTTACGCAGAAGCTGAACATCATCGGCAGCGGAAGCCTGAATAAGTCCGGCGCCGGGACGATGATCCTGGGAGGAAACAATCTTGGTTACACAGGAGCAACCAATATTCTGGGCGGCACCCTCCAGGTAACGCAGCAAGGCCGGCATCTGCCGAATGGCACTGCGCTCACCATTTCCGGCGGCACGCTCGACCTGCTGACCTTCGACGAATATGTCGCCTCGGTTACGCTCATAAGTGGCTCGATCATCGGCACGGTCACGCTAACCGGAGTCAATACCTATAGCGGCGGAACGACGATCAACGGCGGTAATCTTGCCATCAACAGTGCGAGTAGTCTCGGAGCTCTCAGTGCGAACACGACGATCAACGCCGGCACGCTTGAGTTGATGGCAAACAATACCGTCGTCACGAACCGCGCCTTCAGCCTGGGCAATGTGGCGAGCACCTTTCAAGTCGACGCGGGTGCGACTTTGCATATCGGCAGTGTAATTGGCAACGGAGCGACCCCGGGAAATTTGATCAAAGAAGGAGTAGGAACCCTGATTCTCTCCGCGCCGGCGGCAAACCTCTATGGCGGCGTTAACCGTACCACCTCGATTAACGACGGCGTCCTGCAAGTCGCGCGCGACGATCTTCTCGGGAACGCCTCCAATACCATCACCTTCGGCGGAATCGGAATGGGAACGCTGAGCATCGGCGGCCCGACTTTCACGACAGCGCGCTCCGTGATTCTAGAACCCGGCGGCACAATCGATACCAACAACAACAACGCCAGCGTGACGGGCGTAGTGAGTGGCGCGGGCGTTTTGACCAAGACGGGCGTTGGCACCCTGACCCTGACCGGGTCTAACACTTACGGCGGCGGGACCTCAATCACGGGCGGAAACAGCAGCATTCTGAGTGTCTCCACGGGAGCGAACCTCGGAACGGGCGCACTCACGATCAGCAACGGGGCGATGCTGCTGACGACCGCGACCATGGCACTGCCGAGCGGAATCAATCTCGGCACAATCGGCGGCAACAATCAGCCGGATGGGAACGCTGTCTCGGGCATCGTGAACGTTGCTGCAGGCACCACACTGACAGAGAACGCCGGCAGCATCATCAGCGGTGGTCGCTTGATGAAGGACGGGCTGGGCGCCTTCAATCTTCTCGGCACAAATACCTACTCGGGCGGCACCTATCTGCACAACGGCACACTCATCGTGCACAACGCCAATTCGCTCGGGGTGCAATCAAACGCAGCCGATCCCTTCTCGAGCGCGTTAACGATCGATAACGGCGCTACCCTGCGCGTTGCGAACAGCTTTGTCGGGTACCCAGGACGCGGAATCCTGCTCGGCACCGGCGGGGCCTTTCTACAAATCGACCCGCTGCTGACTCAATTTAATAACGGCCCGATAGCCAATGTGAGCGGACAGACTGGGGGATTCACGAAGACGGGCGCCGGCACGCAGGGCCTCGGCGGGACGAACACTTTTGTCGGCGACGTTTACCTAAATAGCGGCGCGCTGAGCATCAGCCGCGACTCCAACCTTGGCGCAGCTGGCAATCAGCTCATCATGACCGGCGGCACGACGCTCCGGATTGAGGATGGCTTAAACAACTTCGGCGCGACACCGGGCACGCCGGTCTTTGCCACCTTCACCAGCAGTCGGCAGTTCAATCTCGGGCTCGGCAATGACATCTTCGAAGTCAAAAACTTCGCCGACACAAATTCGAGCTTTGGGGTGGGCGGCGCCCCGGCGCGCCCGACACCGCACCTGAACACCTTCACGATGGCGGGACTGCTGACCGGTGCAGGCACGCTCGTGAAAGAAGGCGATGGGCGCATGGTGCTGACCAACCTCTCGAACAACTACACCGGCGGAACCGCGGTTAATGCTGGAACCCTGAGCGTGAGCAATGGAAGTGCGCTCGGGTTAAACACGACCAACCTGAACATCAATAACAACGCGACCTTCCAGGCGACCGGGAGCTTCGATAGCGCGCGTTCCGTTATTGTCGGCACCTCGTTTTCACCAGGTGGAGTGGTAGGCGGAATTATCGACGTGACGGCCGCTAATAACCTAAACCAGACAGGCATCGTGAGTGGCGATGGCAGTCTCGGCAAGACCGGCACCGGCACTCTCACGCTGCAAGGCGCGAACACTTTTCTGGGCGGGCTCTACATCAATGGCGGAACGATCAGCGCGAACAGCAACGCGGCGCTCGGCGCGCTCCCGCCGTCCGCGGGCAGCGGCTTGTACGCGGTTCACATGGCAAACGGCGGCACGCTCCAGACGACTTTCAGTTCCATCGGTGACTTCCGGCAGCTCGAGCTCGTCAGTGGAATATCGACCCTCGATGTGCCGGCGGGATTTGTGCAGCAGCGCGGTGCGCTCGTCTACGGCGCCGGCGGTTTCGTGAAGACCGGCCTCGGCACTGAGATCCTCACGAACGCAAACACCTACACCGGTAATACGTCGGTGAACGGCGGCATTCTGCAGGTCAACAACACGAGCGGTAGCGCCACTGGAACCGGCAACGTGAGCGTGAACAGTGACGGAACACTAAGCGGTCTGCCGGCAAATGGATTCGCCAGTCCCGGCACCATCTCCGGCGCGGTCACAGTCAATAACGGTGGCGCGCTTCTCGCGCGCGGCGGGTCGACCCTGACCTCCGGCAGCCTGACGCTGAACGCCCTTTCGTTCAGCAATTTGCAACTCGGTCCGGTCACGCCGGTGAGCGTGATTAATGTCCCG
>JBKJKL010000303.1:0-6111 GCA_046597485.1 Chthoniobacterales bacterium | reverse complement strand
GAAAAACTTCGGCGTGACCCGCCAGGGCCGGGTGGTGTTTTACGATTACGACGAGCTCTGCTTCGTGACCGATTGCAATTTTCGTAATATCCCGGAGCCGTCCACGCCAGAGCAGGAAATGGCGGCCGAGCCTTGGTATTCCGTGCGCGAGAACGACGTGTTCCCGGAAGAGTTTCCGGATTTTCTCTCGCTCCCCGGCGCGGCGCGTGGGGCCTTGTTGGAAGCACACGCCGATCTTTTCACCGCCGAATTCTGGCGCGCGATGCAAGTGCGGCTGCAGGCGGGCGAAATCCCACGGGTCTTCCCCTACCCGGCCGAACGCCGCTTTCCTCGAGCGGTCTGATTCGACCTAAGCTGCCGCGAGCAAGCAGCGGAGCTGCTCGAAAGCGAGCGGCTTGGTCAGGTAATGATCAAAGCCGGCGCGGCGGCCGAGTTCGCGATCGGCCTCTGTGGCACGCGCGGTAACGGCGACTGTCTGTTTCAAAGGCTGACGCTTCCGCGCTTCGCCAACGAGATTCAGCCCATCGCCGTCCGGCAGGCCGAGATCGCTGACCAGAACGTCGAAGCGCAGGTTCTCGAGGAGCTTGATCGCATCGTGAAAATTTTCAGCGACCACAACCTGGTAGCCGGCGCGAACGAGAAATTTGGAAAGAGCGAAGCGCGTGTCGCGATGATCTTCGACAACGAGAATGTGCACACTGTAGATTCGAAATCGATTCTCTGTTGCGTGTAGGGAAACCGCAGGGAAAAATTCTTCTGGCGCAAGCGGCTGCTCGCCTAGACCGTTCATGCATGAAGAAGTGCGCCAGTCTCGCCTTGCTCGCCACCATTCCACTCGGGTTGCTTTTGTCCCTCCAAGCCGCTGAGCCGGTGCCGGTTACCGGCGCCAATGCCACCTCCGGGGAGGTCTCGCAGGAGAGGGGTGAGCTTGACGCCGCCGCCGCGCTGATGCTGGATCGGCGCGATCTCTTTAATAATGTGGACGGCGCGCTGCTTATCCACAGCCTGCCGGTCTTGACGCTCCTCGAGGGTCGGCGTTTCCCGATTGCCGGTGACCTAGCGCGGATGGGGACGACGCCAGACAATCTCTTCCCCCTCGCCTTCCTGCGCGCGGTCGAGGTTGAAAAGAGCTCCGCAGCGTTGCGGAGCGGGTCTGACGCGGTCGGCGGAACGGTCAACCTGCGGCGGAAGGAATACAGCTTTGGCGGCGAGGCGGGGGTTTTCTACGGCAAATCAAGCGGCCGCTATGGCCGGGAAGATTTCGAAACGTATCTGATCGGCGGCGTTGGAACCGACAAGGTGCAGATCACCGTCGGTGCTTCGCATCGCGAATCGACCGGAAGTTACCAGCGCGGTCAGCGGTAATTCCTTCGGTACGCGCGAAGGCGACGGGAACTACACCCGTCGCCTCCGATCAAACCAAACTTGTCTGAGGGGTAAAGCCTACGCGGTCAGCTGTGCCTCTTTGCGGCGCCGCAGCACGCGGGTCGAACCGATCGCGACGAGCAGACCGACGATCGGGAAGAGGGCGCTCATCTCCGGCACCGGGGTGATGTTCCGGACGAGGGCGAATTCTTCGAAGCCGCCCTGCGAAATCCCGTCGCTATTGCCCATCATCACATACATGTAGACGAAATCGTTCATTGCGGTCCCGGCGAAAGCAGAAGTCGGGATGTAGATGTTCACGTCGCCCGAGCCGCTGCCGTGGTTGCGGCCTGCGTCGATGATTACTTGGTTCGGCCCGCCGAGGTTCATGTCGAAGCGGAGAGTGCCGAGGCTAGCCACGTCCAAGGTTGTCTGGCTGCCGGTCGCCGAGGTGTAGAACTGCAACTTGTCGAGGGTGATGATTGAGCGGGAACCGTTCGGTTCATTCACGTCGAGCAGGATCCGGAAGTAGGAGACGCCGCCGAGTTGCACTGTAGTGCTCATCAGATCCGAGAATTGGATGTTGTGCGTCCAGGGGCCGGCCTTGTCGTCGAAAGGCGTGCCGCCCGAGGTGTTGTAGCCCTGCTCCACGCCGGTCGACTGGATACGGAGGAAGGGATCGATCACCCCGGTGCCGGTCGGCTGTTGGAAGGAGACGTCGAAACGGGCGCCGTTCGAGAAGGTGCCACTGTTATTTGTCTGCAAGTCGATGACGCTGGCGTCGGCTGGGCTGCCGAGCAGGATTGCTCCGCAAATGAGGGCCGCGTTGCTGAGGTAAGATTTGATCATTGTTTCTCCTGGTTACTGTCGGTGTCTGTTTGGTGGTGCATCCGATCCTGTGAGGCTGGTCCGGTGCGCATCGTTATAATTGTCATAATTGATTCTCATGGTCTATGGAAATTCGCATGCCCTACCGCAAAGTTTGTTTTTCAGAACCCCTCCCTGATCCTACAAACTCCATGGAACGAGAAGCTTGCTAATGAAGAAATTATTTCGGGCTGCGACGAAAACGGCCGCGAAAAATCGTATTGCGACTGCGAATTAATCGCGAATCTGTGCCACACGACTTGAAAATCGTGGCACCATCGGCAGCCGCCGACGGGAACTAACGGGAGAAACGCCTACTGCGCGGCGCGAGTCGCCCGCTCGAGGGCGGTGCGCTCTTCCGGCAGCAGCACGGCCGCGGCTCCGAGGCGCAGATAGTCGGCCGCGGTGGCCTTCTCACCGGCGGCAGTGAGGAGAATGCCGTAGTAGGCAGCAATGCCCGGTGTGCGCAGCTCCTCTGGCGAGAGACTGTTCATCACCCGGAGCGCTTCCCCGATCCGGCCGCGGTCCGAGAGTGAGTAGGCGTAGGTGGAAGCAAAGGCAGGATTACGCGCCTCGCGGGCGTGCAACTGCTCCGCCACATCGTAAGCGCGCGGGACATTCAGATTCAAGAGGAGGGAAAGCTGGGCGAAATTATTCAGAACCCCGGTGTCGTCCGGGCGCAGCTCCATCAGTCGCATCACCACGCGGTAGAGGTCGCTCGTAAGGCCACGCTCCGCGTAAAATTTGTAGAGGGCCGCCAGCGCGCCGTTCTGCCGCGAAGGATCCCGCGCCAGCTGCCAAAGCAAGTCCGCCGCTTCCTTGGTCCAATTCCAACGCACCATCTCCTGCTGCAGCGCTGAGATTCGCGCCGCGTCGGACCCGACCAGCTTCATCGTCTCACCCCACTCGAGCCTCGCATCGAGGTCGTTCCCTTCCTCGCGAAAGGCGCGGGCCAGGCAGACGTGGCGCATGAATTCGAGATGCTCCCACGAGGCATCCTTGCACCACGCGTGTAGCGCCGGCCAATCGCGCGCTGCGAGAAAACAATTTGCCACGCCGACGGCGGGCGGCACTTTTCGGATCAAGTCGGCGGGGAGACGCTTGACCCATTCGAGAGCGAGCAGGGAGAGCCCGTCCGAGCCCATCCAGGTCAGCACCTCATAAAGACCGCGCGGGGAGGACACGATCTCTTCCTGCAACTGGGAGAGTTTTCGCGCGAAGTCGGGATCGTTCGCCTGATGCAGCAGACGCAGGTGATTGATCCGCTCGCTCACTTCCGCGCCCGGATCGTCAAAGAGCACCGCGGTCGCCTCGACGAGTTCCATTTGGTCGCGCTGCTGCAGCGCGTCGTCCCGCAGGGCACGCGCGGCCAGCGTTCGGACCGTCGAGTCTTTCAACAACCCCCGGATTTGCATCCTCGCCGCGATCGCCTCCTCCGGCGTGCCAGAACGCAAGCGCGCGATCGCAAAGCTCAATTCGTAATCTTTGTTCCGCGGCTCGATCCGGGCTGCGACGGCAAAATGCTCCGCAGCGGACTTCACGTCGTTTTGCTGAAAAGCAAACTGGCCGCGGACTGCGTGGTAATCGGCCAGCCCTTCCGCCTTGCCGGCCAGCTTCGCGAAGGTCTGCTCGGCGATCTCTTTGCGCTCGAAACGCACCGCGTCGCGCGCCAACGCGATCAAGTCAGGGATCGAGTCCGGCACGACGCTGGTCACCTGCTGCCGCCATTCCACTGCGACGGCGCTGTCCTCGCCCTCCGCGATGCGCGCAAAGATGCGACCGGCGTCCGGGTTTTTCGGATTCAACTCAAAAACGCGTCGGGCCGCGATCGTCGCCCAGCGCTTGTCGCCCTTTTCCAGTGAAGCCGCCGCCTGCCGAATGAGCCGCTTCTGCTGCAGGCGCAGAAAGGTGGTGCGGCCGCCCCAGATAAGCGCAACGAGCAGCACGAGCGCGATGAAAATCTTAAGGCCGAGCCGGACGTAAAGTGTCTCGGTGCGGGTGCTGGAGCGGGCGCGCGTAGGTGGGCGAAGATTGGACACGGTCATGTGGCGGAGTGGCGCTTGCTGGTGGCGCAGCGGCCTGCAAGCTGCTAACGAATTTAGCATGTCGCATTCCACTGCGGACTTGCAGGCCGGGATGCTCGTGACGCCGCGCGCGCGTCTTCCGCTGACCTGGCAGGGCGCGCTCCTGGCGAGCGCGTTCCTCCTCCTTTGGTTCGAGGTCATCAACCACCTCCGCCAGGAATGGGAGATCAATCCGCAATACAGCTACGGCTGGACGGTGCCGTTCCTCGGTCTCTTCCTACTCTACAAACGCTGGCAGCATCGGCCCGCTGCAGGCGCGCCTGCCATGGCGGCGGTCACCATTGCGCTCGTCGCCCTCACCGCGCTGCCTCTCCTGCCCGCGCGCATCATCTCCATCGCCAACCCGGACTGGCGCCTGCTCAGTTGGACGCTTTCCTTCTGCGGCGTCGCCCTCACCCTGAGTGCTTTCAACCTGGCAGGCGGCGCGCGCTGGCTGCGCCATTTCGCCTTCCCCGTCTTCTTCTTCCTGGTCGCGACGCCGTGGCCGGCGCAGTTCGAACAAGCCGTCGTCCAGCGCCTCATGCGCGCCGATGCGGCGATCGTGATCGAAATGCTGAACGCGATCGGCACCGTCGCGATTCAACGCGGCAACGTCATCGAGCTTAGCACCGGCCTTGTCGGGATCGATGATGCCTGCACCGGCGTCCGCTCACTCCAGGCGACCTTCATGGTCGCGCTTTTCCTCGGCGAATTTTACCTGATGACGATTGGCCGCCGCGTCTTTCTCGTCGTCGCCGCCGCGCTGCTCGCCTTCGTCTGCAACCTCGCGCGCACCCTCTTGCTCTGTCTTGTCGCCGCACACTCCGGGAACGAAGCGATCCACTCTTGGCATGACCCCGCAGGCTTCACGATCCTAAGCATCTGTCTCGTTGGTCTCTGGCTGATCAGCCTCTGGCTCATCAAGGGCCGCCCCGACCAGGCCCCAGCCGCGCTTATTGGTCGCGAGTTTTCCGTCCGTCGCCTTTCCCGGCTCGCCGCCGTCCTGGCAGTCTGGATCGTCTTTGTGGAAGTCGCGACCGCGGCTTGGTATCACGTCCGCGGCGCGGATCTGCTCAGCACGCCGGCGTGGTCGGTCGCCTTCCCCACCGCGGAGAACGAATACAAACCGACCGAAGTCGCCGCCGCCGCGCGCGACCTCCTTCGCTACAACGACGGCGGCGGCGCTTCGTGGGCTGCGGCCAACGGACGCCACTTTCTGCTCTACTACTTCCGCTGGCTGCCCGGCCGGACCGCCGCGCTCTTCGTGAAGGTGCACCGGCCCGACGTCTGCCTACCCGCAAGCGGTCTCACCCTGCGCGAAGACGCCGGCATTCATCCGCTCGAGATTCACGGGATTAACCTCCCGATCCATCGCTTCCGCTTCGAGGCCCAGGGGCAGCCGCTGCACATCTTCTATTGTTATTGGGACAGCCGCTCTTCCTACCGCAACGCCGCCAGTTCGTCCGACGAAGACTGGTCCATGCGCGGTCGTCTGCGTGCGGCCTGGTTTGGTCGGCGCGAGATGGGCTCGCAAATGGTCGAGCTGGTCGTCGCCGGTTATGACGATGACGAGGCGGCCTGGGCCGCCCTGACCGAGCAGATGCAGCGACTGGTGCACCGCACCGATCCCTAGCCGGCCGCGGGCGCGAGTTGCGCCATCATTTGCTGCGCAAACTTCGGACCGATCCCGCTCTCCTCGTGCTTGAAGTAAACGAAAGCGTCTGACCATTCGCCGGCCCGCGCCTGCACCGTCTCCGCCCAGCGCGCGATGTCGGCCGGGGTGTAATCCTCCCGCCGCAGTCGCAGATAACCGTAG
>JBKJKL010000289.1:0-5202 GCA_046597485.1 Chthoniobacterales bacterium | reverse complement strand
GTCGCGAGGCCATTGCTGCTCGTAACGGTGACGCCGCCGACTGTGACTGGAGTGGCGAAGGTGAAGATAACCTGATGATTGCCCCCAACTCCGCCCGTGCGGCATTCGCTGCCGGAGTTACCCACTAAAGGCAGAACGATGTCGAAGGGCGCGCCGTTGTGGAGCTTCCTCGAGACGACCTGTGTCGGGATAGGCGGCGCGATGCCGTAGATGACAAAAACCTTTCCGGCTTTTTCAAAACCGGCTGGATGCGTGTTCGTATCCAAGAACCGCGAACCGATAATTAGATCGCCTTTGCCGTCGCCGTCCAGATCGCCCCCGGCGACATCAATGCCAAGACTGCCACCGGTTCTGCGGGCGATCAGCGGCGCCAAGTCTTCCGTCGCGATCGAACCCGTCGTCGTGGTCCCTCCGGCTATCACGATCGCGCGTCCATCGCCCGCTGCGCCGAGCAGGAGATCAGGCCTGGAGTCGCCGGCGACATCCGCGACCGCGAAGGCATTCGCAGAAAGGCCGGTGAGCGTGAGCGACGTGCGCGTGGCGACGTTGAAGGATTGTCCCGCGGTAAACGGACCGGGAACGACGTAGATGTTGCTCCCTGATCCGAGAATCAAGTCATTGACGCCATCGCCATTGAAATCCATGACCGCAATGCCGCCGGCGGCCAATCCGGTGATCGTCACATCGGCAGCCGTGGTGCTGAGATGAATCGCGCCAGAGCGCGGACCGAAGAGGACGTAGGCGGCGGTGTCCGTGCGCGCGACCAGGTCGATTTGCGCATCGTTGTTCAGACGACCCTGCGCGAATTTTTCCAGTTTCGCGTTCGCCGCGGGACCGTAGATGGCGAGGTTTGCCGCGGTCGTGCTGAGGTTGAACACGCCCGAAAGTGAAGCAGTGCCGAAGATACCGAAGACCGCGCCGGTCGCCGCAGTCGCGCCGTCATTTGCGAGGGAGTCGCCGACGAGCAAATCGTCAATGCCGTCGCCGTTGATGTCTCCCGCCGCGAGCGCGTTCTTATTGCTGTAGGACAAGTAATCTGCTGCCGGGGCGCGGAGCGTAAAGTCTGCGGGGGTCGCGTTGGCAATCGTGCGGGTGCCGCTCAACGAAGAGCCGCCGAACAAAACAAAGACGGTCGGGTAGGATCTCGTTGTCCCATCACTATCGCTAGAGCCGATGATCAAATCCCGTTTGCCATCCCCATTTAGATCGCCGCTGGCGAATGCCTCGCCCATATGTTGATACTCAAATTTGCTGACCACGGTGAGATCAGCCGGGCGCGTGTAGAGATCAATCGTGCCGAGCGTGCGCAGGCCGAAATGGTTCAAGCCAAAGACACGTCCGGTCGCGTTGAGCGTATTAAAATCTTCCGCCCAATCTTGCGCGGACATGATTAGGTCAGCTCGTCCGTCTCCAGTGACGTCAGCGCCCATCACCGAATATCCCATCCAATTATTCGCGGTCGGATCTGGTTGCCCGACGATGCCGCCCGGGCCGATAACCGTGAGATCGGCTTCATCCCGATCGACATCCACCATGCGCTGCGCCGCGCCGGTAAATTCATCCGCGCCAATGTCGATCTTGTAAAAACCGGAGGTGCCGATCATGGCGCGCGGCTGGCGGTCGATGTCGCGATTCGGCGCGTTTGTGTGCGTGCCCGCGTCAATCGCGGGCGATCCCGCATTGAGATGATAGTCCGCCGTGAGTTGGGGATTAACCGTCAGGTCCGTCGCGTTGAGCACAAAGCCCTGCGCGTTCGCAGTATTGCCGAAAAAAATGTTGTAATTCGAAGTTACGATCGCGGTCCCGGTTGCGCTGACGCCTACCGGATGGGTCATGACGATGTTGTTGGAGAGAGTAACGTTAGCGCCCGCGTGCACGCCGTTTTTGGTGTTACCGACAATCGTATTGTTCGCCACCAGCACCGGTCCCCCGCCCCCGATATCAATGCCGCCGCCGTCAGTTGTCGGAGCGGCCGTGAGCGTGTTGTTCGCGATGATGTTGCTGAGCACCGATCCCTTTGCCGACTCCATCTGGATTCCGCCGCCGTAGGCAAAGTTTGCTTGCGCGTCAGCTATATTGTTCTGGATCCGATTGTATTGAATGCGCGGAGTGCCGCGTTGCACCCAGATGCCGCCGCCAAGTAGATATGCCGTATTTCCGGTGATGATGTTGTTGCTGATGGTCGCATCGCTATCGCGCATCGAGATCCCGCCGCCATGGTTTCCGCCACCCCCGCCCGTGATAGTAAAGCCACTGATAGTAGGCGCGACGGTCGACGTCGTTATGACCCCGAAGATAGAGACGACTGATTGCGTCGCGGTGAAGGGTCGAATGGTGGTGACGTTCGCGGACGGGTTCTGATTGTTGAAATTAGCGCAGGTATAGCCGCCGAGGATGCTGACCGTTTTAGTTATGTAGAGATTGTACTGCGTCCCACTCACGAGTTTCGCCTCGGTATAGGTCGCGGCTGCGACTTTGATCACGTCGCCCGGTTGCGCGGCGTCCACCGCAGCTTGGATCGTTGTAAAATCTGCGCCGCCGGACTGGCAGACGCGACGTTCCACTGCATGGACCGCGGTTATGGATGAAAGAACAACAACAAGTAGGCAAACCAGGCGTATTAGGAGAATTTTCATGAGGATTTGGGAGTGGCTCAACGTTTCCCAGACCTCGGCAGAATCGGGAACCATCCTCACGTGACGCGGTCGAGAGCGCCCTCACTTTGGCTGGCTCGGGTTAAAGTTAGATCTGGAGATCGCGTAAAGCTGCGTCCCAGCGAAGGTCCAGCCTCCGAACTACCGAATCAGTCCGGCCGAAGATGCGATGAAACGTCGGGTCACGTAATCAACTTCGTTGTTAGGCGGAACTCGGAATGATGTCGAGACTTCCTTTGCAGCCTGGAGCGATGTCCCGTCGGAGCGACGGCCCTTGCCATTCGAGCGATGGCGCGGAGTGGTCAGTCTTGACCGACAAACTTGGCGGCCGCGTCTGGCAGCGTCTTCCGCCGGCGTAGGCGCATCCAATTGTTCCACGTTTTCCGGACGCTGTCTTTCGGCGTGAGGTAGTGCTGGTTGAGCTCGTTACTCTTCACGATCTGCGCGAGCACGCCGCTGACTGTGAGATCGTCCGTGTCGAGGATGGTATAGGCGGTGCCGAGGGCGGCATGATGATGCGCGTCGCTCGCCGCGGTCATGGGCAGGCCGCGCACCTGCGCATACTCGAAGGCAAAAGTGTTGTAGCGCCGCAGGGTGGTCGCGGCGTTGAAGACCTCGAGCGCGTCGATCGGCAGCGTCTCAAGCGTTTGCTGGCGAATCCCGGCGCGGAAAAGGTCGTAAGGATGTGGTGGAATGGCGAGACCGCCGCGCTCGTGGATCATCTCGCAGACTTCGCGGGCGGGCCGGCCTTTCAAGTTCGGCAGGGTGGCGCCGATGCAGAGCAGGTGGCCTTCAGCAGTCGTGACCTCCTGCCCGGGAATGACAAGGAACCCGTCGACCGACTGGCCATCCTCGCGCATCAGCCCCTTCTCCAGCAGATAGCCGACAGCATCGCAGGTGTTGTGATCGGTGACGGCGAATCCGTGCAAACCTTTCGCGCGGGCGGCGGCGATGTTTTCCTCCGGCGACGACACGCCATCGCCCGAATAGTGGGTATGGGTATGGAGGTCGATGTTGATCGCCATCGCACGGACGCTAGTTTCGGCGGGAAGAAATGGAAAGCGTCGGTTTCAAGGAGTGGGCGTTGGTCTGCGACGCGATTGGGCGTGGCGAGCAAAGCGTGATCCTGCGCAAAGGCGGCATCGCGGAAGGGCATAAAGGCTTCGCTTTTGAGCACGAGGAATTTTTGCTTTTCCCAACCTGGTTCCACGAGCAGGTCGCGAAAACTCGCGGCGCTGATCGCACTGTTCCGACGCAGCGGGCAGGGGAGATCGAGATCCGTGTCTTTGCGAAACTGGAGTTCGCGAGTGTTGTGACATCCTGGGAAACAGCGCGCGAACTCGAGCCTTTTCACATTTTGCAGCGCGATATCGTGCGCGAGCGATTCGACTACGAGCGCGCGCCGGGCGTTCACGTTGCCTTCATCCGCGGATTCCGTCTGCCGCAGCCATGGATCATTCCAGATCTCGCGGCCTACGGTGGTTGCAGGTCCTGGGTGAAATTGCCGGACTTCCCGGAAGATCGAGCGCTCGAACCTGTGTTGAGCGATGACGAACACGCGAGGCGCACGCGTGAAGTGCGCGCAATTCTCGAGCCGACGATCGCTCGTTAGGCCAGTGCTTCGGCGAGGAAACGGCTCCATTGCGGCCGGGATTTCTCGACACGCCATCGCACTTTACATATCAGTAGGCATGCGGCGTCACGCGTTCCTGTTTGCGCTGCTGGTTATTCCCAGCTGGGCGGCTCGCGCCGACCCGCTATACCAGATCTATAACATCGGAGTCGTGCAGGTTGGCGACTACGCGTCGGAAGCTCTGGGCGTTTCGACTGCGAATATTGTGGTCGGCCGTTCGCTCCGCAGTTCAGGCAGCCAGGCATTCATGTGGACGCGTAGCGGCGGCATCGTTGGCTTGGCGAACCTTCCCGGCTTTCCCTATTGCGCCGCGACGAGCGCCAGGAACTACGGTGAGACCGCGGCGGTTGGCACGTGCTCGACTTCTGCCACCGGGGAGAATCGTGTCCCGGTGGTCTGGCAGAACGGCGTCGCGACGCAGCTCGCCGTGCCTGCAGGCGCGACGCTGGCAGAGGTCAACAGCATCAGCCCATATGGGACTGCGGTAGGTTCCGCGCGAAGCGGCAGCTTACAGCGCGCTGTCATCTACAGGGATGGCGGCGCAGCTTTCATCACGCAGGTGACCTCGACCGGGATCTACTTCGTCAATGCATTCAGTATTAGCCAGTCCGAGCGAACCGCCGGACAGGGCGCTGATCCGAGTAACCCAGCGCGCAACGTAGGTTTGCTTTACCGCTACTCCAATTCCGAGCTCGTCGAACTAGCGGCCCTGCCCGGCCGCAACGGGGCGATTATCTACGCGATCGCAAATTATGAGGCGTTCTTTGCCGGCGCGAGCATGTTCGACCAGGGACCGCCTTTGCCGGTGCGGTGGTCGAGCAACGGCAGCATTGTCGCAATCCCACTGCTGACTGGCACGACGCACGGCAGCGCACGAGGCGTTAAGTCCGACGGGTGGACAGTCGGAACCGATTC